>JBGTJT010000625.1:0-4577 GCA_041744995.1 Pirellulales bacterium
ACCTCCTTGGGTGGAATGGCGTTTTTTATTCAACCATTCCGTTCTACCACGGGAGGTCCACTTTTTGGCAAGCTAGCACGCAACACAACTCCTTGCGCCACCGCGTGCTAGCACGCGAGGGATGCGAGTTACACCCAAATCCATTGGATCCGGGTGATTGATCCAAGGAAATGGACCATCGGGGGAAAACACTGTCACCACACTGCATAGATGGCGACCAAGAAGGTAATCGCGAGTAGAACAATCACGGGAGAAACAAGTATGGTATCCGTCCCACAGGAACGGCAAGCCCCCAATCTTAATTGTGTTTGTGATACAAAGCGACTTCGCTGCTCGTGAAAGTGGATAGGATCCTTGCCCCATCCTTGTTTTAAGCAGTTCCTCTTGGAAGAGCTTACCAGCGTACAACCAGTGGTAATCGACCGTGCGGTGCCGATAGCCGTAAGCTGTCACGAATGTTCTACAAGGCGGGGGCATGTCGTCTTGCACGACTGGATTCTGCACGCTTCCGCTTCCCCATTCGAAGTAGAGATTTGATACCGACGCTTCGAAAAAAGTATTGTCGACGAATACTAACAAGCGGTCTCCGGGGAGCTGATCCAGGATGTCAGTCGAACCGCGAAAATCAAATTGAACCAAGAAAGTGAGTGGGTGCGCATCAGATATTGTCGGCCAATCCAGGCCTGCTTCACGATAGGGCAATCCTCCGATTTTTGTGACGAACCGGTCTTCTGGCTCACCGAGAGCAAGTGCAAAAACATCAACTGGTATTCCCCCAGATAGCCCCAGTCTCTTCACCAGAATCTTTCTATACTGTTCGTAGTGTGCTATCCCGCACGGTGTCATCCCTATTGAACTTGGTGGCTCATCGCCATTGACGAGATTCTCATTCCATGGAAATCGTTCCTCCCATTCCTTCAGATTAAATTCCATCGTCACCATCTCCTTGCACAAGCCCTCGCCGCGGCGGCACTTGCTAAACTTCGGCCTTGCCTTGCACTCGCCGCGTGCCACTGCTGCCCTCAGCAGTGGATTCCTGGAGCAAGGTCAGTCTACCATGCCGGCCGGCTGTCGCTATTTCCACGCTTAGTTTCAAATCACCGAGCACAAAAGAAAAATGCATGTGACACTAAAGGCCATGTCGATCGCTGCCAATAGGACCAACTGTTGGCTTTGTTTCATCAGCCCCCGGATCAACAAATAGAGGCTGGCAATGGGAAAGAGAATGGTCGAAAACGCCAAGGGGAAAAAGAAGAATTGCATCGGTCTCATAGACACAATCCATTGCATGGTTTCAGGGCTAAGGCGGCTGGTAGCTGCAAGAAAAAAACAAAGGATGATGATAATTGGATGTAATAATACATACGCCTGAACACGAAACGTAAAGGTTCGTAGCATTTGTCGCGTCGTTGTATCCACGGAATCAGGAGACTTGTAGGGATTGGAGACACGAGTCGATGATAGTCGTTCAATACTCATAGCGCCCTATTCACCAGTCATGCATAGTGCGACCCGCGGCCTGTGCTTTAACGTAAAACTTCGCACTCAGAAAGGGTTTCTTTCAGTTGGTCGGCGCCGTTTTTTGAAACACGCGTTTCTCGAATGTCCAAACGCCGTAATGCACGGAACGATACTAGTGCCTCGACTGCCTCGTCCGAGATGCCACATTCACGGAGGCCCAGCACACGAAGTGATTCCAATGGCTGCAGAAGCAGGATATCTGAATTTGAGATCGGAGTATCGGACAAATCTAAAATTTCAATGTCTTTTAATTTCGCGATGTAGATCAGATCACTTTCGTCAAGTTCCTGGGAAGCTGAAGAATGGTAGGTTATCGCGTCGAAAAAATCGTCTCCCAAAATTCGCCTCCCGATCCCCCTCCAGTCAGCATGAGACCGCCTCTGCACTTCGTGCGGATCGTACGTCCAATTGTAGATGACTGGGTGACCTCTCGAACGGAGTACCTTTACAGCCTGCTCTTGAGCCTTGGCTTGATTGAGCCGTATGCCCAGCCAAAGTACGATCGGTACAAAGGCAAGGACTACGAGCAGCAGCATGATAGTACGTGGGCGAGTCATCACGCTTAGTGTCTTTTGTGAGGCCATCAACAGGATGACAGTTGAACTCTGCCCCGCCCTTGCACTTTTTGGGTGCCACTGCCGCCTTCAGCAGTGGATTCCTGGAGCAAGGTCAGTCTACCATGCCGGCCGGCTGCCAAGCGAGTCTCGGGCGGAGACCAAACTTCTCCGCCGATGCACTTGCTTGCGCTGCGTGCTGGTATTTGGGCGAAGCCGATTAATTCCGCCCTGGCGCGTCGGCCGCACGTGGTCTGCATCGACAACTCGGCCGGCGGCGCGGTTAGAGCCGTGGGTGTGTTCACCCACGGTTAAGTAAGGAACATGCCCCATGCCCCATGCAACATGCAACATGCAACATGCAACGTGGCAGTGCCAATTTGGCGTGGATGGACGATCGCTTGGCGGTCGTTTATCCTTACTTGGAGACTTGCCCCGCCGCGGGGCGAAAATAGGTTGCTTTCCTGATTGCCGAGGCGAACCGCTCGATGAAGCGTCGAACCTTACTCACCGCGTTGATGGGAACCGCCGGGGCCGTGTTGTCGGGCGTGGTGGCCATTCCCACGTTGTTGTCGGCGGTCAGTCCCGCCTTGGCCCGTCGCCGGGCGGCGTGGCGTTCCGTGGGACGGTTCGAGGAGTTTCCCGTCGGCCAGGTCGTGCCGGCCGTGGTACACGTGCGACGGGGAGACGGCGCGCGGTCGCTAGATCGCAAGACGGTCTACGTGTGGCGCACGACGCCGCAGGAGGCGGTCGTCTATTCGCGGAACTGCACCGATCTGAGCTGTCCGGTGAATTTTGATCCGGGCAGCGAGTGTTTCTTTTGTCCTTGCCACGGCGGGATCTTTGCCAAGGACGGCGCGCCAATGGCCGGACCTCCCCGCGTGCCGCTGTTCCGCTACGCGAACCGGCTCCGCGAGGGAGAACTGGAGATCGATCTCTATTCGCTGCCGCCGATGACCTGAGAGCGAGGGGCCAATGATTGGCAAAGTCCGCGACTGGGCGGTTGATCGTTTTGCACTTCGTCCGATCTACGACTACGTTCTGGACCGCCGCGTGCCGCAAGCGCCTTGGTACACGGGCGACGGCGCCGCGCTGCTGGCCGTGCTGGGCGTGCAAGTGCTGACCGGCGCCGTGCTGGCGCTCACCTATACACCGGCCGTCGACGCCGCCTACGACAGCGTCGTCTACATCACCGAGCAGCAGCCGTGGGGCTGGTTCGTTCGCGGGTTGCATTACTGGGCAGCCGGCGCGATGGTGGTGATGGTGTTCTTCCACCTGTTCCGGCAGTTGCTGTTCGCCGGTTACAAGGCGCCCCGCGAGGGAACCTGGATGATCGGCGTGCTGCTGTTCTTCTGCGTGCTGGCCATGGCCTACACCGGCTACCTGCTGCGATGGGACGAGCGGGCCGTGCATGGCGTGCGAGTGATGCTGCACATGCTAGTCCGCGTGCCGTGGATTGGCGAGGCGCTGGTACTGCTGGTGCAAGGCGGGCCGGACATCGGTCCCCGCACGCTGACGCGGCTATATGCCGTCCATGTGCTGTTCGTGCCGCTGACGATGTTCCTGCTGGTCGCCGTGCATATGTACCTGGTCGTGCAGCAAGGCACGATCACGCGGGCGGAACGGCGGCAATCGCCGAAGTCGGCCGAGGAGCAGCGGCAGTTGTACCGCGACGAGGCCCATTCGCCGCAGGGAGAAAAGTTCTTTCCCACCACCGCCTTCAAGACCGGCCGGATGGCCGGGGCGGTGCTGGTGGTGGTGCTGGTGTTGACGGTGTGGCGCGGACCGCGGCAGTTGATGCCCGAGGCCAACCTGGTCGATGCGTCGATGCCCGCCGAGGAGTGGTGGTTCTGGTGGTATAGCGGACTGATCGCGTTGTTGCCGCCGTGGGTGGCGCCGTGGTTCGTGGTGCTGTTTCCGCTGCTGGTGTTTGCCGCCTTGATGGCGTTGCCGCTGCTCGACCGCACGCCTGCCCGCGGCGTCCGCAAGCGTCCGATCTGGTTGGCGGTGGTAATCGTGCTGGTGATCGGTCTGTTCGCCCTGTCCGATTATCGCCGCCGCTCCGACTTTACCGGCTGGCCCGACGACAAGCCGCCGCCGGTTCCCGAGGGGGTGCAACTGACGTCCTCAGCCGAACAGGGGCGGCTGCTGTTCGCCAAGTTTGGCTGCAACAGTTGCCATCCGATCGCGGGTCAAGGAAGGCGGGTCGCGATTGATTTTACCCACATCGAAAAGCCGCTTTCGCATGATGCGATCCGGGACTTCATCCTGGAGCCGCCATCCGGCGTGGCGATGCCTGGTTACGCTGGTCGACTCAGCGAGGACGAACTCAAATACTTGGTGGATTTTTGTCATGTGGCGCAAACCTTTCCCCGCCGTCCGTAGCGGTTGGCTGCTGACGCTGCCGCCGGCCGTGATCGGCTGCCAGGCGGAGCGCGGCCAGTCGATGCTGCATCCGGCCAGTTCGGCCGCCGCGGAGATCGCCTGGCTGTGGTGGTTTTT
>JBGTJT010000626.1:0-4904 GCA_041744995.1 Pirellulales bacterium
GCCCGATGATCGCCGCGGCCGCAATGAGCTTCAGCAGCGTGTCGGTCATCGCCAACGCCCTCCGCCTGCGAACCATGAGGCTCGACAAGTAGTTGCTGCGGCGTCTCGCCGCAGCAAATGTGACTGCGGCGTCTCGCCGCAAGCGGTTCCTGGCGCCACGATCATGCATGCAGCGAAATCACCGCATGCGATCAAGCGGATATTGGAAAGTATGCACTCCACCGGCGCGCCCTCACGCACAGGGCGAGAGACCCACACCGCGCCACCCGCCGACGGCGTGCTTGCGATCCGTCTTGTTGCATTGGATAATGCAAGGCCACCAACGCATCGCGTCGAGTTGCATCCGTCCGTCACCTCCACTCCCGCCCGTCCATGACCGCGCAAAAAGAACTCCAGCCTTGGCACACGCTCGAACTTCCGGATTTGCTTGAAACCATGCAAGCCGGCAAAGGGGGCCTTTCCTCAGACGAGGCTGCGGCCCGACTGGAAAAATACGGACCGAACAAGCTGCCCGAACAGCCGGCGCCAACTGTCTGGCAAATTCTGTTGCGGCAGTTCATGAGTCCGTTGATCTACATCCTGGTATTGGCGGCGATGCTGGCGTTGGCTTTGGGCGATTTCACCGATGCGACGTTCATCGGCGTGGTGTTGCTGGTGAACTCGTTGATCGGCGGTTGGCAGGAGTGGAAGGCGGAGCGGAGCAGCCGCGCGCTGCAGCAGTTGCTGAAAATTCGGGCGACCGTCGTCCGCGATGGGGATGTCCGCGAGATCGCGGCCGAGCACGTGGCGCCGGGCGACGTCGTTTGGCTGGAATCGGGCAATCGTGTTCCGGCCGATCTGCGGTTGCTCTCCGCCCACGGCCTGGAGGTCGATGAATCGTTGCTAACCGGCGAATCTTTGGCAGTCGACAAGCGGCCCGACTGGCGGCCCGAACCGACCGCTCCCCTTGGGGACCAAAAGAATATGTGCTTTGCCGGCTCGATCGTCGTTCGCGGCCGGGCGGAAGGCATGGTTGTCGGCACGGGGGAACGAACCACCATCGGGCAATTGGCCGTCGACGTGATCGGCACGGCGGGAGGCCAGGCGCCGCTCATGGAACGGATGGAGCATTTCAGCCGGCTGGTGGCCGTGGTCGTCTTGCTGAGCGCCGTGGTGGTCGGGATGGCGGGCGTCGCCATTCACCAGTACGCGGTCAGCGAGATGCTGATGTTTGGCATCGCATTGGCCGTGGCGGCCATTCCGGAAGGTCTTCCCATTACGGTTACCGTCGCCTTGGCGATTGCCACCTCGCGGATGGCGCGTCGGGGGGTTATCGTGCGGCGGTTGGCGGCCGTCGAGGGGCTGGGAAGCTGCACGATGATCGCCAGCGACAAGACCGGAACGCTGACCGTCAACGAATTGACCGCCCGCGAGATCCGACTGTCGGAAGGCCCGACGCTGGAGGTGACCGGCGAAGGGTTCGTTCCGGAGGGTGAAGTTCTCATCGACGGCCGGCCCGCCGATCCGGAAGGGGCCGACCTGCAACGAGTGGCTCAGATTGCCGTGTTGTGCAACGAGGCCGATCTGCACCGCCGCGAGGGGGAGTGGACCTGGCGCGGTGATCCGACCGACGTCGCCCTGCTGGCCATGGCTCACAAGCTGGGCTGGAAGCGCGAGCCGGCCCTGGGGCGGTATCCGCAGGTTAATGAGATCCCCTTCGAACCGGAGCATCGTTTTGCCGCTACATTCCATCGCGTGAACGGGCGTGTGGAGGCCTTCGTCAAAGGGGCGCCGGAACGAGTGCTGGCGATGTGCGACATGCCTCAGGGCGAAGTATCCCGCTTGCAGCAGATGGCGCACGAGCTGGCCCAGCAGGGATATCGCGTGTTGGCGCTGGCCGGCGGCCCCGCACCGGAAGTCGCCGATGAGGAAACAACGCCGCCGGAGCCCGCCGGCCTGCGGTTTGCCGCATTCGTGGCGATGATCGACCCACTGCGGCCGCTCGTGCGGGAGGCGGTGGCCGACTGTCACCGTGCGGGGATCACCGTCTGCATGATTACGGGAGACCATCCGGTGACCGCGCTGGCAATTGCCCGCGACCTCGGCTTCGCGGAACGCCCAGATCAGGTCGTGGTGGGAAGCGATTTGATGGATCGCTCCTCTCAGGAACTCGGCGAACTGCTGCGGACGGCCCGCGTCTTCGCACGCGTCGCGCCGCGTCAGAAGCTGGAGATTGTGCAGGCGGCCCGCGACGCGGGGCATTTCGTGGCGGTGACCGGCGACGGTGTGAATGACGCGCCCGCCCTGCGGACGGCCAACATTGGCGTGGCGATGGGAAAGATGGGGACCGACGTTGCCCGAGAGGCGGCCGAGTTGGTGATCAGCGACGACAACTTCGCCACGATCGTCTCTGGGATCGAGGAGGGCCGCGTCGCCTATGACAACATTCGCAAGGTGATCTATCTGCTCTGTTCAACCGGCGCCGCCGAAGTCCTGTTGCTAGGGATGGCGGTCGTGGCGGGCCTGCCGTTGCCCTTGCTGCCGGTACAGATTCTCTGGCTCAACCTAGTCACCAGCGGCATCCAAGACAAGCCGCTGGCATTCGATCCGGCCGAGGGAGACGTTCTCCGACGTCGGCCACGGCCGCCGCAAGAGCCGATCTTCAACCGGCTGATGATCGAACGGACGCTGGTCACGGCCGTAACCATCGCGGGGCTGGGCTTCGCGGCTTTCTGGTGGATGCTCTCCGAGGGCCGAACCGAAGCGGAAGCCCGCAATATCCTGCTGCTTTTCGTCGTCTTGATGAAAACGTTCCATCTCGGTTCCGCCCGCAGCGAGACGAAGTATACGCTGCTGATGTCGCCCTGGCGGAGTCCGTTACTGGTGGCCTGCGCGGTGGGCGCCGTGCTGGTTCATTTGGCGGCCATGTATCTGCCGTGGGCGCAGCGACTTCTGGGAACGCAACCGGTCTCCATGGGCACGTTCGGCGTACTGTTTGCATCGGGGCTAATCGTGTTCGTCGTGCTGGAATTCCACAAGTGGCTGTGGAACTTGCGGCATCCCACAACGAACTAACGATGCTGAGCACCGGCGCTATTGCGGTTCCTTCACAAGCAGCGTGTCGGCCGCTTCCTTGGCGGCGTCGACGAACGGCAGCAGCACCAGATCGGCCCCTTCCTGGCGAAGCTGCTCGGCGTCGCGGGCGTGATGGGCGGTCAGCGCCACTCGGCCGCGATAGCCGAAGTGGCGCAGCGCTTGCAGCAGCGTGATGTTGGTTGCGTAGCGGGGCACGGTGCAGACGACCCACTCGGCATGCGTCAGCGGCAGCGAGGCGGCCAGATCGGGATCGTCGGCGTCGCCGTATTGGGCGGCATGCCCGCGGGCGTGCCAAGTGGCGATGATCTGCGGATCGAAGTCGACCCCCAACAGCTCGCGCCCCTGTTGCCGCAGTTGCCGTGCCAGGTTGTTGCCGAAGCGGCCCAGCCCGAAGATGATCGTATCGATCTGCTGCGGGCCGGCGGCGTCGTCCTGCAATTCACGAAACGGCGTCCGCCGTTCGAACGGTTTCAACAGGCCGGCAATTCGTTCGTAAATCGGGTGCGAATAGAGAATCAGGTAGGTCGACAGTCCAATGGTGATCAGGCCGACTTGCGTGACCAGGCCGAGCGTCTCGGCGCCGATATGATCCAGCGAGACCCCCAGCGCAGCCAGGATGAGCGAGAACTCGCTGATCTGCGCGACGGTCAAGCCGGCCAGAAAGCCGGTGCGGCGGCGATAACCCATGTAGCCCATGATCGCCATCACGATCAGCGGATTGCCGATCAGCACGAACAACGACAGTACGATCGCCGGCAGCAATTGTGACCCGACCAGCGACAGATCGAGGCTGCTGCCTAGTTCGATAAAGAAGAACAACAGCAGGAAATCGCGAAGACTGGTCAGCCGGCTGCCGATCGAATCGCGAAACGGGGTGGAGGCCAGCGATACGCCGGCCAGGAAGGCGCCCACTTCCTTACTGAAGCCGAGCCAGTCCCCCAGCGCCGCCAAGGCCAAGGCCCAGGCGACGGCGAACAGGATCAGCAATTCCTGGGCGTGCGCCATCCAATGTACGATGCGCGGCAGCACGTAACGCATCAGCAATCCAAGACTGAGCAAGAACAGCGAGCCTTTGGCCACGATCGCGGCGGCGCCCCACCAGGGATGCTCCTGTTGGGCGCCCCCCAGGGCCGACATGCCGATCATCGCCAGCACCACCATGATATCTTGCACGATCAAAAAGCCGACGGCGATCCGCCCGTGCAACGAGTCGATCTCGCGTTTGTCGGACAGCAGTTTGACAATGATAATCGTGCTGGAAAACGTGAGCGCCATGGCCGTGTAAAGCGCGGCGACCATGCTGATCCCCAGCGCCAGGCAGAGCAGAAAGCCCACGACGGAGGTGAACAAGACTTGCCCCAGCCCGGTGGCCAACGCAACCCGTCCCATGCTCCGCACCACGTGCATGTCGAGCCGCAGCCCGACCAAAAACAGCAGGATGGCGATGCCCATCCGGGCCAGCAGGTCGATCTCGTCTCCGGCGGTGGCGATGTCCAGCCAGGCCGGCCCGACGCAGATTCCCACCGCGATGAAAATCACGATCAACGGCTGGCGCAGCAGTTGGCCGATCGCCCCCATGGCGGCGGCAATGATCAAGATGATTGCGAATTCGTAGAACTGGTTTTCCAAGACGTCCTGTGGGCTGGAAGTCTACGAGTGGCTGGCGGCGGCGACCGGTTCTGCTCGCAATTCCTCCACCGCTTCGGCCAGCACGGCGGCGGCGATGTCGGCGCCTTCGGGCGGCACGTCCATGTGCGTTACCGCGCGGACCGAGCGTTTGGCGATCGGCAGCATCTGGATGCCGCGTGCGGCGAGCAGGCTTGTCAGTT
>JBGTJT010000627.1:0-22447 GCA_041744995.1 Pirellulales bacterium
GCGGCGAGAAGCAGCTCGATCTCGCCGTCGACGGGCACGCGCCGCTGGGCCGCGCATTCAGTGCGCACTTTGTCCTCAGCGACGCGCCCGAGCCGCAGCCGTTGAGTCTCACCGGGGCTGCCGATGGCCGCGACCGGGTGCTTGGCCTCGCTGCCGCCGCGGTGGGTCCAGGCGAGGCTGCGCCGCTGGCGGCGCATCAATTGGGGCCAGGAATACATCCATTTGGTCGAGGCGATGCGGTGGCCGAAATGGTGCGAGAAGTACATCTATTGAGGGGGGCTGTAGTTGGCGAAAAAACTCAAACAACGGTGACAACGTCAGCGTCGAGTCCGGTGACTTTTCGCCCATTTCTGCGCCTCAAATGGAGGTCATGGCCGCTGATTTTAGCCATTTGGGTAATATAGGCGGTTTACTGGGGGCTGTTTTTACCACTCCCGTGGGTGGAAAGAACCGCAATTTGGCAGTCGATTTGTTGAAACATAAGGACTTACGTCAAATAAATTTCGAAGCCCGCTTCCTGGCGGAACAAACCGCACAGCTCGACGAAAAAAGTGCCCAAAATACAAGTTTTCGACCTGGCGATTGAACGTCAGCCCAGAGGCTGCCAGCACGGCAAAGTGACTTCACGGAGCAATGCTAGCTGCGGCGCAACGCCATTTGTGACAGGATCCCGGCGGCGGCACAGGCGGCGGTATTGGCACTGTGAATGACAGGTTGGCTTCGCGCCGACAGCACAGGCTGAACGCCGCTTAACATTTCACCCACGCCCAAGTCTTCGGCGTCCGGACGGCCGGCGGCGTGAATCAGCGCCGCTGTTCTACGCGAGCGATCAACTCCGAGGCCCGGACTCCCATCGCGTCCGCCAGTCGGAACAGTACATCGAGTGATGGCACTTTTCGATCGTTCTCGAGTTCCGATATGTACGTGCGGTCAACGCTGGCCTCGTGGCTCAGCCCCTCCTGGGTCATCCCTGCCGCCATTCGTGCTTCGCGCAACACAGTTCCAATCATCCCGATACGTTAGAGACCAGGTGCTTGATTGTCTGTCGGCAATAGCCTACATTGGGGGTCGCAGTTTCTTTCCTTGGCAAAGTATTGGAGGTTTGCAAATGGATACTTTTGGTTCAGGGTCGGCGATGGGTTGGATCACGTTTGGCTGCATTGCAGCAGCGGGCTTCATGGGTAGTTTCGTCCCTTTGATCGCGCTAGGAATAATCCTGGCTGGCTGGGCGATGATGCTTGACGACACCAACAACCGTTACCAGTCTGACGGGTCGCTCCGCCCGATTGAAAAGCAGGGACGTCAACGGAAGCGATGAGCTAGAGCGGCGGGAGAAGCCTGCCGAAAGAGAAAGAGTGCTGCGGGAGTCACCGCAAAGCATCTACACGTGTGTTTGGGCGAGCGCCACGGATGCATCCAAACGAACTGGGGTGTGCCGGGCGGACAGCGCGTCCAACCTGTACTGGATAAACTGGCAGGTAGCAGCGCGGACGGTAGCAGACGAACACCAACAGCGACGATCTTTTCAATGAGCGAAAGGAAAAACGCATTGGGTGTAACTCGTCGCCCGCTCACCTCCATTAACCCCGGTTTCCCAAGCATTTGTGGGTTCCAGCGGGGTCGCTGAGTTGAACCATGAACGCAAGTTGGTTCGTCACTCTCCTTGATAGTGCAATCGCGATTTACCAACATCCGCGGTGTCCAAACACCGACCACGACATCGGTACATTCAAGGAGTTGCACGAAGGTGTAATTGCCTATCGCAGGTTTATCGCCGGCTGCGAACGAACCGTTCCTTACCTAGACGAGCAATAGGTTATCTAACCGACGTTTACGAGATGACAATGGATGATGCATAGGCCGCTCAAGATAGCCTGACATCTCACTGATCGTCGGCGACAATCGAAAAAGGATTGGTTTATGGCAGTTCGCATCGCCAAAAGTCTTTGGCACGATCTGGCTGTGTCTCTCAGTCAGCACAGCGATCATTGGGGGGCCGACAGTGAGGCTCGTCCGCTGGCGGCAACGCTGCTGCAGAGTGGTGCGGCGTCGCTGGTTGAGGACGCATCCTATCCGGCGGCTACTTCCGCTGAACCAGCTTTGTCCGTCTGCGTGGCCTGTTGTTCGACCACGTCGATGCCGCATGCCGCTGCCCGAGTCGTGGCAAGTGCGATGGACTCGCTCGCCGTTGTCCGGACGGTCCTGTTGTCAGAAACGGGAAGCGAAACAACGCCTGACATTGAAATCATTGTGGTGCCACACGGCACGAAGCTTTCGAAAATTCGGCGTCTGGCCGATCTGATTGACGCGGATGTCTTTTGCATCTGCGACCCTGACCTCACGGTCGAGGAAGAAGCGTGCCGCGTCATCCTTCAACAAGCGTCTGCGGATGTACGCGCTGGCAAGGAGGTAGTCGCGTTTGGGATCGTTGAGGGGAAGGACGACGGCACACTGCTGTCGCAAGTGGTAGCGGTAGACAAGTGGCTGTCTCATCGCGTCCTTCGGCGATTTCTTTGGGCTGCGGGAATCGGGATCACCCTTCCGGGACAATTCCTCATCCTCTCCCCCGGTCTGCTCCGCAGCATCGACCCCGGCGTAAACACTTACCTTGACGACCTCTGCCTCGGCTGGCTCGCCCGGTGGCGGGGCGTTCGGGTTCACCGTGTGGCTAAAGTCGTCGGCGAAGAAGATCCCCGTAGTCGCTGGGCAAGTCTCCTGACTCAGCGAATACGGTGGATGCGAGGGATTGCCTCGCTGTTCGGCCACTTCGTATCCCACCCGTCTGCATTCGGTCTGCTCGGCGTTCACTATCTTGCCTACCACGGACTGCCCATCTTCCTGATGGCAGCGGTAGTCTTGGTGATGGTCGTAAGTCCTCTTGTCGGATTATGCGTCTTCCTAAGTCTGGCGTTCCTATTGTCCGTTTTCTCTGGACGGTCGTTCGTCGCAGCGGTCACTTTTTTGGGCGTCTTCCCAATCATTCATGCCCTCGCCACATTGCTGTGGTGGGTGCCATTGAGTCGCGCAATGCTGACGAGGAGATGAGAATGCAAGCCGAGTCACTTGCCAAAGCCTACGTCCTCACGCACGGTGTTCGGTTCACCACGAACGCTCTACGATCTGCCGCCCAAGTCAACGCTAAGCGTCAGAACGCGGTGTATAACCTTCCTGCCGACGACACCGCACATCCAGAGGCGCGACCCGAGATTGCACCATTGCCTATCATTCGCCCGCCCGACCGACTTGACCGCCCGCAGGAGTTATTCCTCACGGCAAACGACGGATATACCGTCTGTGTGTCGGCAGTGGCCCCGGTGCCGGGCCGCGAACCCGCGACAGTGGATTGTTCCGGTGGGCAATTGATTCTAGCCACGCCATCCCGGCCCAATGCTGGGCAAACACTTGACCGGGTCGAGTTCGTACCGCAACCCGGATACTACGACCGGCACACCTCTAGCGGACGATCCGTCCAGCGGTGGGTGAGCGCGTGCGGCTACAACGAGATGAATATCTGGCCGTGGCACGACTGTGCCATCAGTCGGCCTTGCACTTTCTGTGGCATTAACATCGTTCAGAAGCGGGCTGGGCGGGGTGCCGATTTTCTCCACGCACTCGAAATGCGTCGGGAACTCGATGCCGATCAAGTGTGGTCATCAGTACGCGAGGCGGTTATCGCGGAGATCACCGAGGCGGTCGGACTGGCGATTGGCGACGACTGCTACCGGGACGTAATTCACCTAATCCTTATCTCGGGGAACCTCGCCGACCACCAACTGGACGCCCAGGCGAGAATCTATGCTGATATTGCGGATGCAATCACTCGCCAACACCCTGGTCGCTTTTCGGAGGGAGCCGTCGCCGTGACTGCACCGCCGCGCGACCTCGGGTTGCTGCGAGTGATGAGAGACGGCGGGATCGAAGTTGGAGTCTTCAACCTCGAAGCCTTCACCCCTGCTGCATTTGCCCAGCACTGCCCCGGCAAGGACCGGATCGGGCGAACTCACTACCTCAATACACTTGAGAAGGGAGTAGAAGTCTTCGGGTGGGGACGGTCGTGGTGCAACTTCGTTCTGGGGCTGGAGGCAGCAGCGGACCTTTTGACTGGGTGCGAGGAACTGGCCTCTCAGGGCGTGACCCCCGGCGCCAATGTGTTGCACCGGGATCATGGGGCCAGCGTGATGCACGACCCGCCCGACTTTGAGACGGTCATCCGCTTCTACCAGGAATTGGCGACGATTTGCCGCCGCCACAAACAGCGACCCTATTATTGCCAGCTTGCCCTTCGGACCAGTCTCGCCAACGAGGCGTTCGCTGGGCGTTTGGACTGAGGAGCCTCACGCGATGGATTGTTCCCTACCCGTGAGGTTCCCCATGCCCGACCGGCCTATCATCGGTGATGACGCAGCACTCTACATTCAACACGTTGCCGGCCACGGGTTGCACGATGACACCAAATGGCTGATGGATGTCGGGCGGTTCCCAGTTGGTAGTTACGTGCTCGACGTGGGTTGCGGGACCGGAACGCTGGTCGCGACACTGGCGGGCGAAAAGCAGTTTGCTCGCTCTATAATTGGCGTCGAACTTTCACCAGAGTTGGCCGACCACGCGCGCCGTGTCGTGGATGGTTTGAACGCCACGATCGCTCAGGCCGATTTCCTCACATGGACGCTGCCGGCCGGTTGGCAACCCGACACTTTGGTGATGTCATACTTCCTTCATCACAGCGATCACTTCCGTTCACACCTTCGCAGAGCTGCGGCGTTGCTCCCACACGGTGGCCGCCTCTACGTCATCGACAGGCTGGCAGTCGATGAACCGGCTCTCAATGCCTTTCCTCAGTTCTGGGAGGAGCACTATCGGACTGACCATGAGTGGTACGAGGAAATGCCCCGCCTGACGACGGTTGGCGGCCTGACGGATGCGGCCATTGAGGCGGGATTTGACTTCGTTCGCCGACAGGTTTGCCCGCACGACAACCGAGTCGGTGCCGCAGGATTCCCGAAAACGTTGATGGAGTTTTGGCGGCATGAGCCGGGCCGGGATTTCCCCGCTGTCTTGGTCGTGTCGCCGGCCCACGTCGCTGTCGTTGACGAGATCATTCAACAACTTGCCTCGGTGGAGTTGCAGGTCAATGGGCGATACGACGTGCGTTACTCTAATGACCTGATTCGCACGATCTATGAGCGTTGCCCTTGGCGCGAAGCATTGCTCAGCTTTGTCGGCGACTTTTGCCCCGCGCGGAACGCTACAGTTCTCCGAATAGCTGGAGATACCACAACGCCAGCACTCCTGGACCAACTGTCGCAATTCAAGAAGACCCACCGTGATCGCTGGCAGAACATCAATGGGCCGGCGACGGCGAATGGAGTCAGGGCCATCATTCTTCCCTTCCATGTCGCCGAGCCGTATGAGTCGGAAGCTCTTGCCCGTGTGGTCGGGCTGCCACCAGGAGGACGGTAATCATTGACTTCGTCATTGCCGGGGCGTCGTTTCCCTGTGATGCCGGTGAATTGGGCGAGGTTGCATCTCGGCATGGTTTCAGACCGATCTTCATCGACCATCAGCACAACGCGACCTCGACGGATTCTGGGCTGTCCCCGCTATTGATCGAGGCGAGTTTGCCAGCGGATGTTGCAATCCGTAGCGGACTATTTCTTCCGCTCTTGGAGAGTTGGGTGTCGGAGGGAAGCAAACTGTCGGCTAGCAGTGGACTGCGCTTCGACAGACGGGCAGCCAGCATCAGCCGTTCTAAGCACGCCCTCTCGACGACCCTAGCCGCGGCAGGCATCACCCACGTCCCGCGATACCAAATCGGGTCCAGCGAAGAAGCCCTCCAGCTTGCATCTAAATGTGGCTACCCTGCGGTCCTGCGGGAAGACAGCGGGTATTCGGGGCGTGGAATCTGGGTCGCCAACTCTGCGGAAGAACTCCGTGTCTCCTGGGTACGGCAGCAGAACGAGCGAACTGGTGCAGATTTCCTTAAGATGCGTTCTTTTCTGAATGCCAGCGACGACCTATTCATCATTGAACCTTGGCTAGGAGGGGATGAATGGAGTATTGACTGCGTCGTCGGGCCGGCTGGAACCTACCTGATCCGGGCCTGCGAAAAGGTGACCACGATTGTGGCTGGGAGGCCGGTCACGCTGGGCTACCGGCTCACGGACTCGGTCGATCTTTGGGCCGAACTGCGTCAGGCCGTGGAGCAGTGGACCAGCGTCTTGTTCCTGGCAGGCCAGCCTTCGTTCGCTTGCTTCGACATCCGCCGACATCCAAATGGCGATCTGGTCCCGTTGGACTTCGGCGTTCGCCTTGGAGGCGACTGTATTCCTCTGCTGGTTCGCCATGCCGGACAGAGCAGGAATGCCTACGCCGCTGCACTCGATGCCGCTTTGACGGGCGATCCTCGTCAAATGTGTACCTTGTGGCCCGGCGCTGCCATCGTTCACGCCTTCGCCCGGCAGGCCGGCACGTTTGTCGGCCTCGCTGTGCATGGCCAAGGCGAAGTGATCGACTCCAGGCCGGTCGGCTCTGTCGTCAAGCAAGCTGAAGACTCGCCGGTATACCGGCGCGTCGGCACTGTCCTCACGCACTTCAGCAGCCGTGCGGAATTCCTTCGGGCGTGCAATGCTTCTTCAGACTGGATTCAAGTGAACATGTCTTGAACGAGCGGTCTTAGGAATCGGGCACTGATGCATGATTCATCTTCAACAGTTTGGCGGCTGAAATTGTCGTAAGTTGTTGATTGCCAATCGGGAACTCGGCAAATGTGCATAAAGCGTGTCGGGCCGCCGCTGGTGTTCAAGAGACACTGGCAGCTGTTCGGCAAGCCCGCATTAAAGGCAAGCATACCCCCAGACACCGTGTCCGTTAAACCACGACGTCAGGGCAGTCATGCGTGACCGCCAGCCGCCGCCGCCGTGGCAAAAACAGAGCTGGTACTAAGCAGCCGACTGCGAAGCGCACGAAGCAGTCGCGCACTGCCGCGGCGTAAACCATGCTGTAATGGGTCTCTGACAGGCAGAGAGAGTCGCCACCCCCCGGCCGCTCGCTGGCAGCCTGGGTTGGCCATGCAGTTCCGCGTTTCAGGTGGCGGCATTCACTCGCCGACAACCGGTTCAGCAGTAGGCCGGGATCGGTATCTGGTCCCTGCGCCGGTTAGGATCAATCGGCGACTGCTGGCCGCGTTGCCGATGGCTGTTCGGTGGCACGAGCAGGCACGGGACTTCTTGGGGCAGGGGTTATCGCGGTGGGCGCCATGGGCGGCGGCAACTGGCTGCAGAACATGTTGACAGGTGGCGGCCAGCCAGACGTGGCGGCTGGCCTACGCCCCACCTGTTGAGTTTCACTCTGCGAACCGGCATCTCCGCGTGGGCGGTGCAGCGGCTGCGTTCGTTGCCATCACGGGCATTCATGCTGATGCTGAAGTGGCCGTTCATTCGTGACCCAGGTCGGTTCGTCATGAGCGCGCAATGGATCTATTTAAGGTGGAGCTTGTCCGATCTGGTCGCCCTGCCTGGGCTGTCGACCGTACGAATGGCGCCATAAAGCGCAAATGTTGGAAACCAACCTGACGGTCGCGACTCGCAATACAACGCACCTTCGAGCATGTGAGCCGAACGAAAATGGTGATTTAGCGGGAATTTCACGGGGACGCCCCCTCCATGGCCATTGGGTCGTGCTGTGGCTCCGCCTGGTTTTTTAACTGCGGCAAACGCGCCTGGATCAGGAGCCGGACCTGTTCTTGAGCGCCCGCCAACGTCGCCACCACGATCGCGCCACAACCGATGCGCTTTTTCGCCTTGAGCAGGTCGCCCTGTGCGTCCCACAAGCCGACGACCAGATCCACTTCCCCAAGTCGATCACGGAGGTGCTTGCAAAGGTATCGAGCGTGCATCAGGGCCGCGGGAGGGGTCGCGGAAACGCAAACCACGTCGGCGGTGCGCCGATCGACAAGATCAACCATCTCGTCGGACAAGGACGCAATCGAGACGGCCTGCACCAGGCAGCCCGTGGCTTGCAATGCTTGCGCGAGCATCATCGCGGTGATTTCATCCGCCTCGGTGCGCGCGGGCAGACAGAGAATGCAAAGCCTCGACGAGTCACTCAACTCCACGAGGCTGGAGCCGCCGCATTTTTCTTGTGCGTCCGCGGCCTCCTCTTTCGCCTGCAATTCCTGCTGGCGGTCGGCGCGGTCTTGAATTATCTCCCTGAGGCTTTGCATGATGAAAGCGTGCTTGCCATCGTTGAGTTCGCCGAGTTGCCAATGCGTTTCGGCCAAAGCCAGGGCCGGAATCAGCACGGTGTCATAAACTTCGACGAGCGGCTGATGCTCGAGAAGCTCTTCGACCAAATCGGCAGCCTCTTCCTGATCTCCAGCCAGCAGGCGTTGATAGATGCGATTTTTGAGTTCAAACACCGGCTCAGTCCCCAACAGAATGTGTAGAAACGACAGTTGGGGAACTCGCTTGCCGACGACCAGAAGGCACACGGTCATGGGAGTTGCCAGCAGCAGTCCAACCGGTCCCCACAGCCACATCCAGAAGACAGCCGCCACCAGGACCGCCACCGCCGACACGCCGGTGTTTTTGCCATAAAGCCAAGGCTCCAGAACATTGTTGCTGATAAGCTCCAGCACCAGAAACAGCCCGATTGTCAGGATCGGTGCTGTCCAACCCGTCGAGATGGCCATCGCCATGGCAAACGGCATCGCAGCGGCAATCCACGGCCCGATGTAAGGAATAAACCGGAGTACGGTGGCCAGGATTCCCCACAGGATGGAATTGGGCACGCCGATGAGAGATAACCCGATGCCGACGGAAATGCCGAATGCCACATTGATGACAAATAGCATCGAGAGATAGCGGCTGACTCTCGCCCCGGCGTCTTCCAGCATCTGGGTGGTTAACGTCACTTGGTCCTTGCCGACCAAGTGAATGAATCGATCGCGCAAATCCTCTCGCCGAATGAGGAAGAACACCACGAGCACGACGACGATGCCGATGGTGCCCAACACCTCGAGCAGTGTGCCGAATACTCCACCAAAGACTTGCATTGGACTCGCTGGCGCGGAAATCACGCGAACCGAGTAGGGAAGATCGTTGACTCCCCGTCGATCATTGACCTGTTCAGATGGCGAGAGATCCTCGCCAATATCCTCGGCAGCTTTCGGCACCTTTTTGAGCGCGGCAACCGCATACTCATTCACCGATTTCAGCTTTGCCTCAATATTCCGCTGGTATTCCGGGATATTGGGACCCAAATGATTCATCTGAACGGCTGCCGTCCAGACCACGAGGCCCAGCACGGTAAAGGCCAGCAGGGCCGTGGCCAGCACCGCCGGGATCCGGCCCAGCCGGTGACGCTCGAGCCAGTCACACACCGGGCTCAACAAGAAGCTCAGGAGCACTGCCAGTGTCAAGGGAACAAGCACACCCTTGGCCAAGTACAGCGCCGCAATGACTACGGCGATCGACGCCAGTATCAAGATCCACGATGCTTTGTTAGTTTTGTCGGGAGGTGTCATCGGATTCGATGTATTCCTGTGCGTTATGTGTCGAGCCCTACCAAGTCATCTGTTTCCACCACAGCGCGAATCCGATGCCTAAGCACCAGAGCGCGGCGACTTCCGGCCTTTCAAGGGGGAGTACATGGCAATAGTCTCGATCAGTGCCGTCATGCTCGTTGGTTTCACCAGGTACGCGTCGAAGCCGGCAGCCAGCGCTTGCTGCTTGGTGTTTTCGTCACCGCTGCCGGACAACGCGATCACGACCAGGCCCTCCAGTTCCGGATGGCTCCGTAGTTGGCGCACCACTTCGCAGCCGTCGATGCCCTGCATTACCAGATCGAGTAGCACCACTTGTGGCCGCTCGTCCAGCACCATGTCGATTGCCATTTCACCGCTGCTGGCGACCGTGACCGATTGACCGTTCATACGCAGCAGTTCCGCCAGCATTTCTCGATTCGAACGGTCGTCATCCACCACAACGATTCGCTGGGCCGGCAGTCGCTGATCTTGGCCGTTGACAGCGGCCATGGGGTGTGTCATCGGCGGTTGTCCATGATCTCCGTCTGTCGCCAACGGCAACCGCACCGTGAATTCGCTGCCCTGCCCCCGGCCCGCGCTGCTAGCGGAAACGGAACCACCGTGTAACTCCACGATTTTCTTGACCAGCCGAAGGCCCATTCCCAGTCCATCGTTTTCCGGCCCCGTCGTTCTGTTCAAATGTGTCGAAGCGGTGAAGATTTTCGACAGTATGTGCTCTTCGATCCCAGGACCGTCGTCACACACCCGCACAACGGCCATGCCATCGATTGACTCGGCCGTCACGCACAGTCTGCCGTCGCGACCGGTGAATTTCGCCGCATTCTGAATCAAGTTCGCAATTACTTGTAGCAGGCGGGAAGGGTCGCCGCGAACCACGATCGTTTCGGCCGACATGTTCACCGTCAGCGCATGGCCGCACCGATTGATGAAAGGGCGAATTTCTTCGCAGGCGTCGTCAATGAGTTGCCGCACATCGACCCGCTGCTGATGTACGGTGAGCTTGCCCTGGGCGGCTCGCTCCGTGTCGAGAAGATGGTCGCTGAGCCGTATTAGTTGGCAGACCTGCCGTTTCATGAGATGGCGAAGTTCCTCCATCTGTACCGGATCAGCCTGTGCGTGCTCCCAGACTTCCAAGGCATTGCTGAGGGCACTGAGCGGATTGCGCATTTCGTGCCCGAGCAGGGCGAGAGATTCTTCGGGCCGGTGGGTCGCATCCAGAGGGGGTGCGGCCGCGGTGTCATATTGTGCTGCCAGACTCATGATGGGCCCTGTCTTGATACTTGGTTATGTGTGGCCAGGATCGCCTACAGCTTTTGTGGCCGCTCACCCCGGGGCTTCTCCGCTCGACTACCCTTTGGCGGTTGTACCTTGGGGCCAGCCTGAGGCGGCGGCTGCTTAGGAGCGACCTTTGGCGGTGGCGTTTGCGGCTTCGGCATCGGTTGTGGTTGAGGTTGTGGTTGAGGTTGTGGTTGAGGTTGTGGTTGAGGTTGTGGTTGTGGTTGAGGTTGTGGTTGTGGTTGAGGTTGTGGTTGTGGTTGTGGTTGAGGTTGTGGTTGTGGTTCCGGTTTGGGTTCCGGTTTGGGTGCCGGTCGTGGGTCCGGTTGTGGTTCCGGCTTCGGGTCCGGTTTCGGGTCTGGTTTCGGGTCCGACTGAGGTTTCGGTTGCTGTGTGGGATCATTGTTCATAGGCTGCCTCGGGTCAGTGCGCGGCGTCGACTGGCCATCCGGTACGATATCTCTGTCCTGGCCGAAGGGCTTGCGCCGCTGCGGGACCACCTTATCGTCGGGTTGGGGTCGCTGTTGGGTCTCCGGCGGTGCGGAGTCCTTGTCCAGTTCGTCCGCCCGTTTTCCGACCAATGGTGATCGGGGAAATTTGACTCGCGCCGGCGCGCCGATGCGGTCCGGCCGCTCCTCGCTCGGGTCGCGCTCTTGAGCCTCCAGCGTTTGTCGCTGTTCGCGAAGCTTCTGGACCTCCTGCGCTCGCTGACCGAATTGTTGACGGTCAGCCGTGTTCACCGGTCGGAAGCGAATGGAGCTGTCCTCGGAGTTTCGGAGCTCTTCAAGACGCTGCGCGAATACCTGATCCTGTTGCGATTCCTTCCGACCCTGATTGCGTAGCTCTTGCTGCGCTGCGAAAGTGCGCGGTGGCCGTGCTTCTTCGTGGTCGCGGCGCTGCTGGAAGTCCGCCTTGGTACGCCGCTCCCAGTCGCGGTCGTCACGATGATTCCAACGCTGATGGCTATAAATCGGGTCGTAGCCGCGGCGGCTGGAGTTGAACGAGAACGACGAATAGAACCCCGTCTTCGCGTAGTTGGCGCTGTAATAGTCGCCGTAATAGTAGTGGTTGTAATTCGGCCGCACGAACAGATGATTGGCGAACACCCCCAGGTTGATCACGGTCGATGGCGTATAGGAAAATCCACGCCGCGAATAGACGCTTCGCTGAATGCTCACCGGCGCGAACAGGACTCCACGGCGCTGCACCGAGTAATCCCAGTAGCCGTCGACGTACACGTAGCCGCGCGGAGCCCACTGGTAGTGCGCCGGCATCCATACCCAATTGGTGTGCGCGGGTGTCCAGTAACCTGGGCGCCAGGCATAGCGGTTCTGCTGCCAGACCCAGCAGCCGGGCAGCCAAACGTAGTCTACCGAGGGTGCTTCAATATTCGGGCCTGCCTCAATCGATTCAGGCGGCTCGGGAAGATAGTCCAATTCGGTGAGTTGGGCGTCGGCCCAGTAGCCCGAAACCCATTGAACGGCTCGGCCGGTGTCGCTCCAGTAACCCGGCACCCACTGGCGTCCCGGCGGCAGTGCGCGCCACACCCCGCTGACCCACAGGAAGTCGCCGCCTTCGTCATCCCAGGCCCAATAGCCGGGAATCCACGCCACGTTGTCCCCCTCGGGTTTAAGTTCGGGAGGCAATTCCTCGATGGCCGGTGGCGGCGTCTCCTGCGTCACGACACCAGGCTCCGCATCAAAAGTGACCGTTCCCGCGAAGGCTTCATGGATCGGTCCGCGGGTGAGCACTTCGGTCCCGTCGTCAAACGCTGTCGGGCCCCGCAGTTCGTCGGGCGGTTGTCCGCAGGCCACGGTTACGCCGAGCAATGCGGGGATCAGGCAAAGTACGAAAGCTTTCATCATCGTTCTCCGTTGAATGGTTAGGTTGGCGAAGCAGCAAGGCGGCCCGCGGCCAACTCTCGGAGCGTTCGAGCAGAAAAAATGGTCCATGGATGCATTGAGTTCCGAGTAAATGTCCGATTAATAGTCTCGGTAGCCACCGGTCCGCGGTTGCGATTCAGTTCCAGAAACCTCTTCTGCGGGCGCCGAATCCGAGGAAGGACAGCACCGCGAGGATGAGGAAGACAACAAAGAGAATCTTCGCGATTCCCACAAAGGAACCGGCAATTCCTCCAAAGCCCAGGACCGCCAAAATGAGCGCGACCACAAGACACGCAACGGCTAACTGCAACATGGTTTTTTCTCCTAAAAGAAAGGTGTGTTGCCCCTGTGGCGACGTGCCACGAGGGCGTCATTCTTGATAACCTGCATCGGCTTCGCGAAGTCCGTTGGCCACCGGCAGTTCGCCTTTGGCACTCATGCGTTGCCAAACTTCTCGCGATGGACAGGCATATCGCCATCGACCTTAAAGCCGAGTTTCACTCTGCCGGAGGTGATCTGGAGCACGGGTAATCTTGACCACCCGCCTCAGTCCGCCACCGCCCTCCACGACGACCGTTTGCCCATCCTTTCTCGATAACACCAGCATGTCGAACCTTCTGTTGCCTGAGGGCGCTGATTTTTCATCCCCAACGATACTTGCCGACAACCTTCAATTTGTTAAGCGTTCCGGTCAACATGATTCACTCCCATTCGCGTCAAACAGTTCGTCTCTTGCCCGCTTCCGCAACTCTCCTTGGAGAAACGATTACGGACTGGAAACATCCTCAAGGTTAGCGTCGGGCGTCGCCCGCAGCCCGTCGTCCTCGGCACGCTCGAGCGAGTCGCGATTTGAACTGCGATCCGCCAACGTATCGGATCTGAGCAGAAACACCTGGACCATCGCACCGCTAGTAAATGCATGCACGACCGTGCCCGTTGCCGTTTCGATTTCGGCAGCCGCTTCACGCACGTCGCGTCCGGTGATTCGCTTGATCTCACGCCGCATCTCAACAGTGCAGTTGGCAAACAGTTGCCGGTGGAATTCCTGCACCTGCGCGGCGCCGGCGGGGCTTTGAGCCAAGGCCCGCTCCGCAGGCGTCAAGGCGTCGTGCAAGGTGACAACCAGCGTGTCTTCACTGAGAATCACGGTCACGGCTTTGGGAGCATGGCCCGTTCGCTGCAGTTGCAGCGCACTGGCCATCTCGGCCAGTTGTTCGGCGATCGTCAAATCGGGCCTATTCATCGGGTTGGTCACTTTCCGCTCCACGCTGTGCAGTCCCTGCGGGCAAGCACAAAAAAGCCGACGTGAAGCGAGCACCTTTTAGGTACTGCACTCCACGTCGGCATACTCGTTTAACAGGCCTTCCGGCTACGGCCGGGCTGCCTTTTAGTTAGTCGTCCGACGACTCAAAAAATGTTCTCGGGAAGACCGCTTGCGTCCAACTCGCTTTCAGCACCTTCCCACTGGATTGCGAAAACGATGTCCAGCCGCTGCTAGAAGCAGTTGTTTTGGACGTGTTGCACGAGCAGCTTCTTGAGCTGCTCGATGTTCTCTTGCTCCTGAACCTTTACGCCACGCCAGAACTTCTGCAGTTCCGCCTTTCCGTCCGCATTGGCAATGTACTGATCGTATCGCCACAGGCAGTCGAGCCGGCGGCTCAACTCGTGAACCAGATCGTGATCGTGGTCGGCACAGCCTCGGCTTTCACCCAGGTGTTGGTATTCGTTTTCCGTGGTCACCGACATGGCAATATTCCTTTCGTAACAGAGATCCTTCAGCGCGCCGCCCGCAGATCCGCAACAATCTTGATCTTCGGAAAGCGCAATAAAAAAACCGACGTGGCGGAACACCCCAAGGTGCTCGGCCACATCGGTTTACTTTCCATCGAGCCTTCTGGCAAACGCCAAACTGCCCTTCGTATCGTCACCCGAAAATCAAGCTCTAGTTCTGGCAGAACCGCCATGCCAGCAGAGGCTGACGATCCACCACACCAGTTATCATACCCCTTCCCACCGTTTGAGCAAGTGCCAGCCGATGAATTTCCCGAAATGGTACAGCTTCTCCTAGTAGGTTTGCGGCAACAAGCGAACAGAAACCAGCCCGCTGCGCCAGGACGCTCGCGATTCACAGGGCTTTCCGTTAGAATCTTCAGCATCACAGTGCGACTCGTTTGCTTGGTGCATTTGACAGAGGTTGCCGGTTATCGGTCAATCAAAAGTTATGGAAGTGATCATGAAGACCGTGGGAGAAATCGAAGCCGCCGTCTGCGCCGGAGTTTCGCATTTCGAACAGGAATACATGGGCCGGGGGCCCAAGGACATCCGCGCGCATTTGTTGGGCGATCTGCTGGTGGTTCGCCTGCAGGGTGTGTTGACGGCCGCTGAGCAACACTTAGTGAAGACGCTACCGCCCGAGAAAGGGCGCGATCTGCTCAAGCAGGTTCGCACGCAACTGATTGAAACCGCGCGTCCGACCCTGGAGGCAGTGGTCACGGAGGTCACCGGCGTAAAGCCGGTCAGCATGCACCACGACATCAGCACGCGCAGTGGCGAGGAGGTGATCATCTTCTCTCTCTTCGAACCGCCCCGCTGTCGCGACGCCAAAAAGAGGTAGCCGTCTTTGTCGATGTCACCGTTGCCGAGTCCGCCGGTCTCAACGTGATCAATAACTCCCCCTGAACACCCTCTTGAGATGCGTCCGACACCGGCGGTACCCCTGTGCGGACGGCCAGTGACGACACTCAATGAGCGTCGCTTGCGCTCGCCGCGCCGCCTGCCAGTTCCACTTCGACCTGATGATCCTCACGATCGTCCTGCAGAGGAATCGTGTTGACCGGCTGCTCGACGCCGTCGACAGAAACTCGTTTTACGGTCTGGCCCGGTTCGGGCTGCAGAATGGTAATGTGATAGAAGGTTTCCCGGTAGCGATAGTGAAGCTTGAAAGACTTCCAGTCTGCGGGGAGGCAGGGAGTGAATCGAAGCCGGTCCACTTCCAGGTGCAGGCCCAGCAGGGATTCAATCAGCAGGCGGTACATCCAACTGGCCGAGCCGGTGTACCAGGTCCAACCGCCACGTCCCGTGTGGGGCGGCACGGCATACACATCGGCGGCGACCACGTAGGGTTCGACCTTATAGGTTTCAATCTGTTGCGGCGTGGCTACGTGATGGATCGGATTGATCAAGCCAAACAGCTCCCAGGCACGTTGATGGTCGCCCAGTTCCGCGAAAGCCATAACCGTCCAGATTGCCGCGTGCGTGTATTGCCCTCCGTTCTCGCGGACGCCAGGAACGTATCCCTTGATGTAGCCGGGATCCTGGTCCGACTGATCGAAGGGCGGATCAAAGAGCTGAATGAGCGAACTGTCGCGGCGAACGAGTCGCTGGTCCACCGCCTCCATCGCGCGGCGTGACCGCTCGAGATCCCCGGCCCTCGACAGGACGGACCAGCTTTGGGCGATGGAGTCGATCTGGCATTCGGCGTTGCCCGCCGACCCGAGCGGTTCGCCGTTATCGAAATAAGCACGGCGATACCACTGCCCGTCCCAGGCGTTCTGCTCGATGTTCTCGCGCAGCCGTGATGCTTCGGTGTCGCAGCGGTTCGCAAAGGCAACATCACCGCGCGAGCGGGCCAGTGCCGAGAACTGCTGGATGTTGACGGCGGTTCAAAACTGCGGCGCGGGGCGGGCGAAAAATGCAGCGCTGGGTTGTTAGGTCTCCTGTGGGAACGATCTGGTGTCGCGGTTGGCGGTTTCTAGCGAGAGTCGCGTTGTCGCTGTTTGGATTCGCGAAGTCGGTAACTCTCGCCCTTGGTTTCGAGGATGTGGCAACGATGCGTCAGACGGTCCAATGCTGCGCCGGACCCGCGAGGGCCGACTGCCGGCCTGCCTGGAGGCATGTCCTACCGGGGCGCGGATCTTCGGCAATATGCTCGATCCCGACTCTGAAATCCGCTGGGTGCTGGCAAACAAACGGTGCTTCGTTCTCAAGGAAGAACTCGGCGCCAAGCCGACCTTGTATTATTTTTTTGACTGAAATGATTCTTGTAAAGCAGAAACCCAACTGCCGACGGTCGTCTTGTTCTTCGTACTCTAATTAAGGCTTTGTTATTGGGGGATTTTCCCTGAGACGTCAACCGCATGAGCAACGCAGCCTCGAAGTCCGCTTCCCCGATTGCACGGCCCGGCCATTGGGTTGGTTATCGGCGGTTTCTGTGGCAATCGCTGAGGATGGCCACCGACGGTACGATACCGTTCTATGCCTGGATGACCTTCCTGACCGCCGTCGCCCTGGTGGGCGCCAACGCCTGGGCGCATCAGGTGACCAGCGGCATGATCCTCACCAATATGACCGACCACGTAAGCTGGGGGTTGTACATTGCCAACTTCACCTTCGGGGTCGGCCTGGCGGCCGGCGGCGTGATGATGGTGATTCCCGCCTATCTCTATCACGACCGCAAGATGCACGACGTAGTGATCCTTGGCGAGATGCTGGCCGTGGCCGCCATCGTGATCTGCCTGATGTTCGTCATGGCCGATCTCGGCCGTCCCGACCGCTTTTGGCATCTGCTGCCCGGCTTGGGTCGCTTTAATTTTCCCATGTCGATGCTCACCTGGGACGTCATCGTGCTCAACGGCTAGGGCCGTAAAGGCAAATCGTCCTTCCAGGCATTGAACGATGATCTCGCCGGGGGCCTCGTGCTCCGAGATTTCCTTGCCCGTCTGCATGACGATGCGAACCACTTCCACGTTTTCGGTCTTAAATAGCGTGCGGGTTTTGGCGTCCGCCAGCGATGCTCCCAGCGGTCGAACATCGACCACTTCGCCAGGCTGTGCGTGAGGGATTGCCATCAATAAGTTCCTCGTGGGATGGTGCTGATTTGAGCGATTGCCGTCCATGCGACGACTTCGTCGCCCGTCTTTACTTGGAGAGTCCGGGAAGGCAGCGGTAATCAGTTACCGTCGGTAAAGGCAGTGGCCGCAAGCATCAGGCGTTGACAACTCAGGCGTTGACAACCATGGCGGGGCCTGCTGATGGGCATGACGGGGCCAAGCTATTCCTCGCCGGCCCAGTGGCGATCGTGCGTGCCGAGATTCACCTTGAACTCCTTGTATCCGGCGACGACCACCGGCACCCGAACGGCGTCAACCTCGCCACCGTCATCGAAGTCGAGCTGGACGCCATGCTGGTCCTCACGTAGCCATCGATCGACGCCCATCCGTTCCCAAGCAAGCTGTTTTGCAGATCTGCCTCAATTGACCATCGGGATTTCCGATTTGCTCGCAGAGGCGACGAACCTGGTCCCGTGGGGCAATGGGCGCAATTGCTGAACTCAAGCTACACCAGCGAAGGGGCCGGTGCAAAAAAGTTTTGTAAGATTTGACGCGTTCCGGCTGTTATTTGGTAGACGCTGATCTACCACCTGAGCGGATTCGGGGAAGGCGCCGAGGCATCGGCACCTTCGCGGTGCGGCGCGTGCTGCTTTCGAATCTGTCGTCATGCCTTTCACTGCGATTTCGCCAAATGTTGAATCTCCAGCACTCCAAGCTTTGGTGGTTAACCCTCGTGGTTCTGGGAGCCGCGATTCTGGCGATTTACTGGCAACCCTGGGACGACGAATACACCAATCAGGAGTTGCTCGAAGCGGCGCTCCACGGTGGCGATGCGTCGCAAAGGGTTGAGGCGGCCAGCACGTTGGCGTCCCGCAAGCATGCGGCTCGACCACTGTTGCGTGAATTACTCAAGGAGTCTTCCGATCCAGCGGTCGTCGCCGTGGCGATTCAGGGATTGGCCGAAATCTGGGACTATCAGAGTATGCCTGAAATGATTGCGGCCTTGGATCATGAAGACCTGTTTGTGCGGGGCCGCGCCATCGGTGCAGTGCAGCGAATCATTGGCGTTGAGCTTGAATACCTTGCCAATGACGCTCCGGCAGAGCGACGCTCGAAAACATCATACATAGCTAAAGTCTGGCAGCAGCGCCGCCAGAACCGGCAGGTGATTGAACGGCTGGAAGGTCTCGCTCAAACAGACGCGGCAACCAGCGTGGCTAACAACGAAAGGTAAGGACCGACGATGCGCACTTGTCGATTCAGGTTACGGAACGGCTTTACTTTAGTGGAGTTGCTGGTGGTGATCACGGTGATTGGCATGCTGATCTCGCTGCTTCTCCCCGCCGTCCAAGCGGCTCGTGAGTCGGCGCGGAACACGCAATGCAAGAGTCGCTTGCGTCAACTGGGATTGGGCTATCATATTTTTCTGTCGCAACGCCGCGACTCGGAGCTGATTCAGGTCAATCAATGGACGTCGCAGTGGCTGCCTTTCATCGAAAACCAATCCAGCATGTATCTTTGTCCGAACGATCTGTTCGAAGGATCCGAAGGCGCAGCAGCCGGCAGTTCCGGGGCGCTCTCGGAATGGAAGTTTCATGTGGCCAACGCGGAGTTCCTGAATTATGCTAGCTCGCATGACATCCCCTTAGCGGCCGGCCCCAGATGCCGAATCGCTTCCTCCAGCAACGTGGGCGGAGATAGCATGAGCGGATCGGGGCCGCACGGAGCGGAATATTGGGAGATGATGTCTGGCAAAACCCGGGCGACTCCGGACAGCTACTTTCTCGAACTGGAGGATTGGCTTGATTTCGATTGGACCGATATGGTCATCTTAGTTGACCCACTGCCGGATGGCCGATTGCGATGCGAGGCGATCTGGAAAGACGCAGGGTATCGTTTTGGCCTGAAGCGGCCCGACGGTACTTGGGAGTATCAACCACCCAGTTTTCTGCCGGGCGCCGTTTTTTACGCAGAATCGGGCCAGCAATCAAGTTACGGGATGACGTCGATCGCCAACAAGCTTTTACACCAGAGTCAGAGAATATTGATGGTGGAGTATTCGCAAGCGGTGGCCGACGTGGCAAGGCCGGAGTCTTCGGAACTGTTTGGGGCGGAAGCGCGTCCACGTCACTCCGGAACTCTCAACGTGCTGTTGCTCGATGGGAGCGTTCACTCGTATTCCACCAGTGAGATCGATCCGGCCAAACCGGATGTGCGAAGCACGTATTGGCTTCCGGAAAGGGGGGCTGGCCAATCGCCGTAACTCCCGTGACTGAAAGACGTTGGGTTCACAATTGTCAGATTTGGCTTCGGCCGGCTGTATATCTATAGTCAACCGTTGTGGCAACTGGCAAGGAGCTACTGCGTTTTCCCTAGCCGTTAGCGAACGTGCGCCCCCGACCAGCGAGTGAAATGTCAGATCGTGTCGCCCAACAAGAATTCGTCCAGCAACTGACGGACGCTCAGCATTGGCTGCGGGCGTATCTGCGCGCGTTGCTGCGCAACAACGAGCAAGCAGATGAATTGCTTCAGCGAACCAATTTAGTGATGTGGGAAAAATCGGAGCAATTCAAGCCGGGCACGAACTTTCGCGCGTGGGCCTGCAAGGTTGCCCGGTTCGAGGTGCTGGCGTTCCGCAAGCAGCAGTCCCGAGACCGTCTGGTATTTGGCGAGGCCGCATTCGAAGTGATTGCCGCGGAAGCGGAGCGTCGAGTCGAGTCCGATGGCGATCTGCGCGAATCGTTGGAGGCCTGCCTGGGGCGGCTTCCCAATGCAGAGCAGAAGCTGCTCGCGATGCGTTACTCTTCGAATACGCCGGTTAAGGAGATTGCACGGACATCGGGTCGCACGGTCGACGCAATTTCGACGTCGTTATATCGCATTCGGCAAGCCCTGCTCAAGTGCATTCAGGATCGCATCGTTACGAAACGCAGTATTCCATGAGCAGATCGCATTCCGAAAGCATCGACCGGCTTCTCAGACACGTCTTGGACGAGCAATTGACGGCGTCGGAGGAAGAGGAATTGGAGAAACTGCTCGTCGAGCGGCCCGAGGTTCGACAAGCCTATCTGGATTTTGCCTTTCTGGACTCCTATCTCGACCAGCAGCTCCGATCCCAGCATGTCATTTCAACTCTCCCCTGGTGGAACAGTTGGCACCGGGTCCATCACGCCTGGGGACGCGCCGCCGAGGTCATGACGCGGCGCATTGCACTGTCGTTGCTGATTGCCGCCTCCGTGATCGGTCTGCTGATCGGCGCACTGGCGGTTGTCGAGAAGCCGATGGATCCACCAGTGGCGTCGGATGATGCATTGTCCGCCGAGGAGCAACCGATTGCTCGTGTAACCGGCATGCACGATGCGCGGTGGGAGGAGGGCTTCGGCGCCGCATTGCACGTCCCGCAAGTCCTCCCGGGTCGGCGACTACGGCTGCGTTCAGGCTTCGCAGAACTTACATACAGCAACGGGGTCGTCGTGACTCTCGAGGGGCCTTGTGAATACATCGTGAGCACGCCGCGCAGCGGCTAACTCGTCGTCGGCAAACTGGCGGCGAGGGTCGGGCCCGCCGGACGCGGCTTTATTGTCGATACGCCCACGACCCAGGTGGTCGATCTCGGTACCGAGTTTGGGGTGGAGGTCGCGGATACTGAGGCAGGCGACGTGGTCGTGCATGTCATGGAAGGGGTGGTCGAAGTCAGCGCCATCGCGTCTTCGGTGAAGGCTTCAGTGCGGGTGACGGCAGGGACCACGGCAAAAGTCGACGGCAAGTCGTTTAAGATTGCCCGTACGCCAACCCAGGATCATCGATTCACCCGCGCATTGCCGGAGAGCGCGAGCAAAGCATCCCGGAACCATGCCGCCCGACAAGCTGGCGGCCGGGTATCCGCCTCGTCAGCGGCTGATCCCGCATCGAGTCCGCCGGAAGTGGTAATCGATGAGCGCGAGAAGACCGACCCGGAAGCCGCCTATCGCTGGTATAACGCAGGCCAGGTGCAACGCGAGCAGGTCGACGCATGGGTGTCCCAGGGTAATCAAGCGGGCGAGTTCTGGGAGGTGGCCTTTGCCAACGAAGTGACCTTGCAACGGATCGAGATTCAGGGACTGCTCGATTATCGCCCTGGCAGTTTGCATAGCCGTCACCAGAATCTCGAGATCGAGCTGTTCGACGGCAACCACCAGCGACTCTGGAGCTATGTGGACTCAGTCGGTCGGCCATATAGCGGCGTCTCAAGGAGTTGGGATCAACCGCCCACTTTCGGTGTGTTGGATCTCACGTCAGCCGATTTTAACCTGAACGAGAGGCAGCGAACCGCGAAGTTTCTTCGCATTACCCAGACCCAAGAGGAGGCATTGGCGCTATGTGAAGTGAGAGCTTTCGGACCACAACCTGAACCGCCGGCAAGCGAACCCGGCAATTGACCACGCAACCCGTCTATGGAAGCACAACTTGGAGTCACATCGGGCGACATCTGCCGGAAGCCCATTTCTCAACCACGGTATTACTTTTTTTCACAAGGAGTCACTCATGTTTCGTCTAACCGCTCTCCTGCTGACCGTCCTGCTCGGCCCGCCTGTTCTATCCGCCTCGGCTGCCACGTTGACCTATAGTGGTCCGGACAATGGCAACTGGGACACCACGACGTTCAACTGGAATTCTGGCACCGCGCAGTGGAGTAATCAAACAGTAGGCGACCCCAACTCGTGGAACAACGCCGCCATGACCAATACCTCGATCAAGTTGACAGAGGACATCTATGTCAAGGGAATTACGTTCAACGTACTTTCCGCACTAACTCATTTCAATTTCTCTGAATTTCCGGGCGGCGTCGAGGCGGGTTGGCCTGAGGGCGCGAGGCTTTTGTTTTTCTCCGTGGTGCGGTCGACGAAGTTTTTCGTGCGCTGCCACATTGTGTCGCG
>JBGTJT010000628.1:0-5115 GCA_041744995.1 Pirellulales bacterium
TACCTTGTGGCTGTCGGTCCCGCGTGGTTTTCGCAACGCAAGCCCGTGAAAGCGATAGCCTTGCCGCTGGACTTCCAGTTCTGTCGTTTGCTTCACGGCCCGCAAGTAGCGGTTCGCCTGCTGCGTGACCTGCTTCAGTTGGCGCCGGGCGAGGGTCGCGTGCTGCAGTTGATCCAGCTCGAGTTGCACCCGACGTGCTAGCTCTTCTCCGCCCACATAGCGCACTTGTTGGCGGCCTTCACGACGAAAGCGGAGCTTCCAGTATCGGCGGCTGCCTCGCGATTCTGCTGAGACGAATCCCTGCTGCAACAGCGCCTGCCAGTCGGCCGGTGCTAACCGCAGCCGGGCAAGCGCGGGATAGGCTTCGGCTCGATCAGTTTCGCCTCGATTACTCTGGACCGCGGACTGCACTGCTTCATCTCCTTGATAGTGCTGTTCATACTGTTTGCAATCGCAAGTAATTCCTTGACGGGCATCTGGTCTCCGGCGTGCGTTCCGCTCGATTGACTGGGATCCCTCTGTTCACGGATCTTGAGTGACTGCGAGTGAAATACCTGTCCCAGGTCGGCCAAGGTCAGCAACAGCAATCGCTCGACCGGATCGCCCGTGGCCATCGCCTGCTTCCGCAACGGGGCAAGCAAATCGCGATCCAAGAGCCGGAAAAACTCGGCCCGCGTCTTCGTGCTTCGGTCGAGGGAGACCAAGTGATGGTGGCCTGGCTGATTGTTGCCCTCCACTGCCGCCATCGCCTCGGCCAAGTCACGGGGCGGGCCGGGACGTTGGGGCGCCGGCTTACCAATATTCACGATCGATTCACCCCTTTCGAACGCGACGTCCTGCATCACTTCGCGGAACATGGCGGCGCTACGGCGGGCGGCAATGAACTCTAGTGTGGCAACGTCTGCTGGTTTCGGCTGCCACCAGGTCAGATTCCCGACGTCAAGATTCAGATGCCGATTAAGTTGCAGAAAATGGTCAACCACGCGCTTCTGTGCAGTTGCAGTAGCGCAGGTCAGCTGGGACGGGTTCCACGCGACCAGCATGAGATTCGCCTCTACCTCTGCTGTCGTGTTGTCCATCTCGCGCGCACTGCAGCGGACTGTACCGCCCATCATTGCCGTGTCGACTTCGGAGCAGTTCGGCTGCGTTGCGTCATGCTCCTCTTCGGCTTGTTGGGCCAACACTAACTGCCGATGTCTTGGCCCCCGCGTCAGACCGAAGACTGCCAGACGCCCGACGTCGTCCAGTGGCGCTGCTTCGAATCCGGAAGCGAGCGTCGCGGGGAGGCCGCACGCCCGCAGCACGAGCACGTCGTCAATCGTCTCCGCCGCGAACAGCTCCAAATCCCACTCGGCCAGCATCGTGCGCGTCTCCGCGTCCCTCAACACGGCCAAGGCGGGCAGCTCGCCCGACAGACAGCCCTCGGCTGTGAGCAGATCGTACGGGGCGGCCGTCGTCTCATCGCGCAGCGCGATGAACAGTTGGCCGGCAACCAACTCAGGAATGAGCTGACAGCGCTCTGTGTCGTAGCGGCGCGTCAGGCCGCTGGAGACCAACTCGTCGATGGTGAAGCTTGCGAGCAGTTCGTCGACGACTTTGTCCGGGGAACGGAGACACTGCAGCACGTTCGAGCCGTGCGGCAAGAATCCTTTCCAGCGTTTCTGAGGCGGTTCGCATTGCTTTACGAAGCCATCAAAAATCTCGTGCTGCCTACCAATGTCTTCCATCCCACTTCTCCTTTGGTTTATGTTCTTTCCTCGCTCTTCGCGGCTGCGCCCGGTGCCGGCTGGCTATGCAGGCCAGAAATGGCCGAGGTGCGCTGTAAGGCGTATCGCTCCAGTTCAGGTGTCGGCGCTGACGAACGTAATCCAGATAGGTCTTCAAAACTCCTCGGATGATTCTGGCTATTTGCCACGCATCATTTCGCGATGCAGCTTCGCGGCCGCCTCGGCGATGCGAAGCGCGTCTTCCAGTTTTTCGCGCTCAAGCATCGGATCCGCCTGGGGCGAGTCGCGGTCCAAAAGCCGCTCCAGTTCGGCCTCCGAGAACTTCTCCAGCATCTCGGCTGACGCCAGTAGGATGACCTGCCGTAGCGGATCGCGATCGTTGACCGCCGCCACGACCGCCGGCTCGACGAACTGTTCATGATAGGCGCGGCGCATCGCCTCGACGGACGCACGCACGTGCAGCGAGTCGCGCGTGGCGCGGTCGGAACCGGCCATCTGCTGAGCGAGTGTGCGACGCGTCTCAACATACGTCTCAGCATGATTGCCGCGAGGACGGCGCAAAAATTCTGCGATTGACAGCGTCGATATCTTCAGCATCGCGTCAATTGCCTTCCGGACCATCTGAGCGTCGGCAAAACTGACCGCCGCAACGAGTTGCTCGAACTCGGGCCTGCTAGGCACCAACACCCGGACCCAGCCTGAGGTATTCTGTTGGAGGATGTCAGCCGCATGGACAAGTCGCTGCAGCAGCGGCAACAGTTCCGGCGGCTCCTCGAGACTCAAGGTCTCCAACTGGAAGGCAACGAAGACGAGGCGATAATCATTCTGTCGAATCAGCGGCACGTTGCCATTAGCGTTGTCCCGCTGATCGCTCGGAGTCAAGAGGTGACGAACCGCGTCCCCTTGCATGCTCGCCAGTTGGGCGGTCGTGGTGCCGGCCAGGCCAAGCTGGCGGCCGACGCACCAGTCGGCAGTCGAGGAGAAGACTAAGACCCGATTCGTCTCCTGCGCCCGCGCATCCGTGAGCCAGTCTCTCGTGGCGGTAAACAACGGCGGGTCCGAGGAAACCAAACATCCGGCGTCATTTACCGCGTCGAACGGCTGCTGTTCCTTGCCGCTGCGCAGCAGCACCAGTTGGCGCCGCTCATCGGCGAGGACAGGCGACAGCGTCACTCCATTGTCAGCGTGTCGCCGCAGCACACCGACCCGCAGCAACTGTTCGTCAGAGTAGTCCGCGCGCAGCTGCTGCGTCAACGATTCGGCGTCGGACTGAATTCGGCGGACGCTCCGCACATCCGCCAGAAACTCCCACGGGCCTGTGGACGGGGCCGCTTCCGTGAGCCCCTCAATGCGCGCCAACACATTGCCGATGTCAGCAAGCGTTACGGGCTGCTCCATGTTCGTCATCCGGGACGCTCCTGGCCGTATATACGAGCTGTGATTATGATAAATGGGGGAATCCGACGGCGGCCCAACTGCCATGCCGTTGTCGACGTAGGCATTTCAGTATATGCTTATGTGGTACACGTATATGGTATAGTATTTGAGGCGGGTGTCAAGTCGATTCGGGAGTAATTTTATGGGACGAGATCAGATGGACTCGCCGGCCAGCGTTGCGCATCAACGCTTGACCGAGTTTTTGGAGGAGTTGGCCGAGCAGGGCCGCACGCAGGCCCAGGTAGCCGCCGCCGCCCAACTTCAGCCGCAATATTTGTCCGACATTAAGCGAAACCAGCGGCCGATGACCGAACTGGTGGCGCGGCGGCTCGAGGATGCGTTTGGAGTAAGTCATGCATGGCTACTCGGCACAAGCAACGTGCGCGAGGTCGGGTCATACTCACCGGGCGACGCCTTCGGCGGCGGTGATCGGCTGCCGGTCTTTAATGATCCTATCGAGGGCAACCCGCACGCGAACTCGGCTTGGGATGGCATTGATCGGGAGGTGGCGGGGCTGCCCGCCGCCAAGCTGAGCTATTTGAGCCATCCGTATCTGTTGCGGTTCGGCAATGATGACGTCGAAGGCCGTCTCCGGAGAAACGATCTGATCCTTATCTCCCAGTCGTTCGCCGAGGACGCCGAGATCCATGTGGTTCGCTTTCGCAGGAAGCTGCGCCTGGCGAGACGTCATCCGCAGGAAGGCTGGAGCCGTGTCGCCAACGGCGCTCAGCTGCCGGCCGATTGCCCCAGCGTCGGGCACGCCGTCGGGATTGTCTGGGGAGCGCTGATATAGACGCGGCCGGCGCAGCACTCGGCGCCCTGCCATTCTTAGGATTCGAGTCGATCCCCGATTGGTAGATTCTATCACGGCTGACGCGCTGTACGGTTCAAGTGGTGCGCGCTACGCAATTGAGCGGCTGTCGCGCCGTTGCTTCCGCGGGAAACCTGTCGGCCGCTCGTTAATCAATACTCGACCGCTCATAAACGGTCGAACCGCGCCGCGGGGGCCTGATCGTCCGTGAAAACGGCTTGCCTAGCTGAATTCAAGGCCAAAATCGGGCATATTAAAGTGATGGAACCCGGGTTAGCTCTCAGAGAGCGAGTTTTTCGCGTCTATCTGACCGTTCGTAGCAATGCCGCCTCTACGATCGGCCTGCGCGGGACGGTGGATGACGTGATTCTGGAACGGCCGAAGTACTCTTTTCGCCCAGTTCGTAATTCGTCCGACAGACGTGTCAAGTCGACCGCCGACCGGCCCGCAACGCTTCCAGTTGTCTCCGTAGCGGCGCCCAGTAAGCGCGGTCCGCCTCGCGTTCGCGCTGCTCTTCGGCGGCCAGTTCCCTTCGCAAGGCCGATTCGTCGGACATCACGGCGGTGTGCAACAGCGGACGGTGAGGCAACGCTTCGGCACAGGGCTGCGGAAATCGCCGGGCGACCTCCAGCAACAGGCTCGGAGTCCGCAATTCCCTCAGCCAAAATGCAGCCTGCAGTCGCAGCAGGTTGTCCGGGGACGCAAGCAGGGCTAGGTCCGTGTCGCGGCTAAACTCCGCTGCGCCGTATAACACGCACGCCTGGCCGCCCATCAGCAGGCATTGGACGCCATTGCTGTTCATCGAAGAAAGGACTTTGAGGATCGGGCTCCGGATCAAGCGTTCCTCCCAGGGCCAGGTAGGTACTCCATAATTGTTGACTCGCCCGCCACCTTTCGGCCGGCGTCATGCGATACCATTCGGCCCACTCCGCGCCGCACAATTCCTCTGGTTAAATTCGATCTGCCATCGGTCTCGCCTCCGTTGTCGCCACGCTCATTATACCATGCGGTCGTGGCGGCGAACATCGGCGCTCGGCATCGATGTTCCAATATTCGAAGACTTCGACGTCCGTTTCGTCGAGCTGCTTTCATTTAATTTTCCCAATCAGGAGATCACCCATGCCCATGAAGTTGAGCGTC
>JBGTJT010000629.1:0-4839 GCA_041744995.1 Pirellulales bacterium
TACCTTGTGGCTGTCGGTCCCGCGTGGTTTTCGCAACGCAAGCCCGTGAAAGCGATAGCCTTGCCGCTGGACTTCCAGTTCTGTCGTTTGCTTCACGGCCCGCAAGTAGCGGTTCGCCTGCTGCGTGACCTGCTTCAGTTGCCGGCGGGCTTGCGTCGCGTGCTGAAGTTGATCCAGCTCGTGTTGCACCCGACGTGCTAGCTCTTCTCCGCCCACATAGCGCACCTGTTGCCGGCCTTCACGACGAAAGCGGAGCTTCCAGTATCGGCGGTTGCCTCGCGATTCTGCTGAGACGAATCCCTGCTGCATCAGCGCCTGCCAGTCGGCAGGAGCTAACCGCAGCCGGGTAAGCGCGGGGTAGACTTCGGCTCGATCAGTTTCGCCTCGATTATTCTGGACCGCGGACTGCACTGCTTCATCTCCTTGATAGTGCTGTTCATACTGTTGACAATCGCGAGTAGCTCCTTGACCGGAAGTTGGTCTCCGGGGTGCGTTCCGCTCGATTGACTGGGATCCCTCTGTTCACGGATCTTGAGTGACTGCGAGTGAAATACCTGTCCCAGATCGGCCAACGTCATCCACTGTAGTCGTTCGAGCGGATCACCCGAGGCCATCGCCTGCTTCCGCAACGGGGCGAGCAAGTCGCGCTCCAAGAGCCGAAAAAACTCGGCCCGCGTCTTCTCGGCGCCTGTGGGGGACGCAAAAAAATGATGGGGCGGCTGCCTATATGCGTCCAATGCCGCCATCGCCTCGGCCAGGTCACTGGGCGGGCCGGGTTGTTGGGGCGCCGGCTTTCCGATTCGCGCAATCGAAACGCCACCTTCGAGCGCCAATTTTTGCAACATTTGGCCAAACGTGGCGGCGCTACGGCGGCCCACGACGAACTCTAGTGCCGCAAATTCTGCCTGTTGCGGCTGCCACCAGTTCAGCTCCCAGACTTCCAGATTCAGATGCTGACTCAGCTGCAGAAAATAGTCCGCCACGCGTTTCTGCGCGGTTGCCGTAGCGTAGGTCAGTTGGGACGGATGCCATCCGACCAGCATGAGACTGACATCTTCCTCCGCCGTGGTATCGTCCACCTCCCACGTGCCATGGGGGGCTGCACTGCCCATGTTTTCCGTGTCGACTTCGGCGCGGTGCGGTTGCGTTGCGGCATCCTCCTCTTCCGCTTGCTGGGCCAACGCAGCCTCGCGATAACTTGGATCACATTGTAGACCGAAGACTGCCAGGCGCCCGATGTCGTCCAGCGGCAGTGCTTCGAATCCTGACGCGAGCGTCGCGGGGAGTCCACAGGCCCGCAGTACGAGCACGTCTTCTATCGTCGCCGCCGCGAGCAATGTCATCTGTGACTTTTCCAGCATCGTGCGCGTCTCCCGGTCCCTCAGCACGGCCAAGGCAGGCAGCTCGCCCGATAGACAGCCCTCGGCGGTGAGCAGATCGTACGGGGCGGCCGTCGTCTCATCGCGCAGCGCGATGAACAGTTGGCCGGCAACCAACTCAGGAATGAGCTGACAGCGCTCTGTGTCGTAGCGGCGCGCCAGGCCGCTGGAGACCAACTCGTCGATGGTGAAGCTTGCGAGCAGTTCGTCGACGACTTTGTCCGGGGAACGGAGACACTGCAGCACGTTCGAGCCGTGCGGCAAGAAGCCCTTCCAGTGCTCAGTTGCCGGGACGCAGTACGCCATGAAGTGCGTGAGAATCTCACGTTGTTTGTTGACGTCCTTCATGACTTTGGTCCTTTATATATGCTCGGCGGGCGCTGGCCGGCCTCGCCCGCCTGCGGGGTCCTGTGTTCATCCACTTGGCAACCGTCCTGTTCTGCTGCGGGATCCTCGGTCTCTGGAGCAGCGGCCGGCGCCGGCTGGCTGTTCACCGCTTCGCGCTGAAAGGCCTCTCGCTCCAGCTCCAGTTGGCGGCGACGAAGATCGTATTCCAGATAGCACTTCACAAAATCCCCAGCCGAGGCCGCGTCGAGCTTGAATGCCAAGGCCGCTTTGAATTTGGCATGCAGCAGAATTTGTTGGTCCGCCAGCCGCAATGCCTCCTCGAGCGGTACGTCTGCCTCGGCGTCGAGCAGGTCGCAGGTTGCGGCGGGTCCGCCGTGATAGGCGATTTGCATCTTCGCGTAGAGGTCAACGTCGTTGTGCTGGATCATCGGCCGAAAGACGTAATTGTCCATCCAGCTGGTGGCCTGCCTCCGCGGCGCGACATCAAAAAACAGCGCCTCCGCCAGCGCCACGACCGAAGGCGCAACATCCAGGCGGGCGGCAATGTCGTTTTGCGGAAGTTGCCCGAGCAGCGCGATCCGCAACAAGTCGAAGTCGGCGGCATGACCGCGGAGCTGGCAAGCGGCGGCGACGATGGGGTGCCGACGACCGGCGGCCTCACTATCCCGGTCCCGTAGTAGACGCAGATAATCTATAGCCGCCCGCGTAGGGGTATCGAGCACGGCGGCCGGCGGGCGGCCATCGTCGGCCGCGTACCGACGTGCCGCCTGCCAGCGATGCTCGGGCCCGTAACGGCACTCCATCAGCGTCGGCTGGGGTTCGTGGATGGACATCGCATTCTCCTCGGGTGATGCTGCCTATTCCGACTTGACTAGTTCAATACCGATCCCAACGACGGACGACGCATATGGGATTCTCTATAAGACTTTCCTACCCTTTTCTGAAATTTCAATACTTTCTGATCGATTTGTACTAATTTTGTTGAAAATATCTTGGGACGCGGAGATTCCCACGTCAGAACCAGCGGCTCAAGCGCGGTTAGAGGAACGTTCAGCTCGCTGGCGAGTGCTGGGTGGACGCAAGACGAACTTGCCGCCTTCGTGCGGCTTGCGTGGAGCAACTTAGTCGACTAAACAACGCGTTGGCCTCATAACCAGCCGCACACGGTCGACGCGCAGCGCGATCCACGGGATGTTCGCGACGCAGTTCAGCGGCTGTCGCGCCGTTGCTTCCGCGGGGAGTCGGTCGGCCGCTAATAACTTGAGAATCGACCGCCCAAGAACGATCGGTCCGCGCCGCGGGGGTCTGATCATCCCGCGAAAACGGCTTGTTTAGCTAAATTTACAGCAAAAACGTGTCAAAAGAGAGTGATGGCCCTGGTTTAGCTTTCGGAGGACGCGGTTTTTGCGATGGTCAGACGCTCGTCGCAACGCCGCCTTTACGAACCAGCGCCTTTGCGGAATCGCTCTCTCGGCCGCAGCCGATCGCATCGCCTGACAGACAGCGCTGGGACTCGAACGGCCAATTGTGACAGGGCACGTCGCCTGAGGGCGCCGGTCCCGATGTACCAAGGAGCCGCTTCGCGTGCTACAATTTAATACGTGCGAACCCGCCGCGCCCACAAATAGGGAGTGATAAGGTGACTTTGCAAGTACACGCCGATCCGCCGCCACTTGAGCAAGTGGATGGTGGAGCGATTCACATTTCCGGCACCCGAATACCACTGGAACGCGTTGTTCGCGCGTTCCTTGCCGGGTCCACGCCGGAACAGATCGCTCACGACTTCGACGTCCTGTCCATCAAAGAGGTTTACGCGGTCGTAAGCTACTATTTGCACCATCGGCCCGAGGTTGATGCCTACGTGGCTGAGGCCGATCGAGTCGCGGCAGGAGAGCGGGAGGAAATCCAACGGCTGCACGAACCCGCCGAAATCCGGGCGAGGCTCCTCGCCAGACGCTCGGCGAAGGCGGAATGATAGGATTCGGTGCATCGCCGACGAGACTTCAATGGCCGAATCGTGCGAGGCCTCATCCTACGCAATAGCAATCTCGATCTGGTACGCGCGCAGGACGTGGGGCTGCGCGGAGCGGTGGATGACGTGGTTCTGGAATGGTCGGACACGAATGAACGCGTCCTGCTGACGCACGATGGTCGCACCATGCCGAAGCACGTCCGCAATCGCCTAGCGAGCGGGGCGCATCTACCGGGCGTGTTTATCGTCGACGATCTGGCTTCCATTGGCGAATGCGTCGAAGACATTTTGCTCCTGGCCGAATGCAGCGAGCAGAGCGAGTGGCGAGACCAAATAAACTACTTGCCTTTAGCGTCCCCCGCAATTGGCGGATAGCAAAGGCTGCGTCCTAAATGGCGAGATCCGCCTCGCGTTCGCGCTGCTCTTCGGCGGCCAACTCCCTTCGCAAGGCTGGTTTGTCGAATACCTCGGCGTAGTGCAACAGCGGACGGTGAGGCAGCGCTTCCGCGCAGCGATCCGGAAATCGCCTGGCGACCTCTAGAAACAGGCTCGGCGTCCGCAATTCCATCAGCCAAAACGCAACCTGAGGGTCTGTTGGCTGGTCGCGATGGGCGAAGCATTTGGTTCAAACGGCGGCACGGCAATGCATTCGGCCTGCAACGCATCCAAAGAACCTTGCAGCCGCAGCAGGTTGTCCGGGGACGCAAGCAGGGCCAGGTCCGTGTCGCGGCTAAACTCCGCTGCGCCGTATAACACGCACGCCTGGCCGCCCATCAGCAGGCATTGGACGCCATTGCTGTTCGTCGAAGAAAGGACTTTGAGTATCGGGCTCCGGATCAAGCGTTCCTCCCAGGGCCAGGTAGGTACTCCATAATTGTTGACTCGCCCGCCACCTTTCGGCCGGCGTCATGCGGTACCATTCGGCCCACTCCGCGCCGCACAATTCCTCTGGCTAGATTCGACTTGCCATCGGTCTCGCCTCCGTCGCCACGCTCCGTGATACCATGCGGTCGTGGCGGCGAACATCGGCGCTCGGCATCGATGTTCCAATATTCGAAGACTTCGACGTCCGTTTCGTCGAGCTGCTTTCATTTAATTTTCCCAATCAGGAGATCACCCATGCCCATGAAGTTGAGCGTC
>JBGTJT010000630.1:0-3209 GCA_041744995.1 Pirellulales bacterium
CGCCCGCAACAACCACCGATGGCTGGCGGTGGCGGGCAAGCGCCTGCGCCTGGTGCTACCACTGCGCAGCCTCCTGCTCCTACGGCGAAGCCAGCCGATGCGGATAAGCAGGCCGGTGCAGGACCGGTGAAGGCGACGCCACCGCCGCCGCCGGGGAAGCTGGCAGCTTCCTCAACGACGCCGGGGAAGCTGGCAGCTTCCTCAACGACGCCGAGCACGCCGCCGTCGAAGCCGGAGTTCACACCGCAGCAACGAACCCAGGAGCCGCCGGCCAAGCCGAGTCAACCCAGTCAGACCATCTCGCCGCCAGAGTTAGTGGAGAATAATCCGCCAGCGCCGGTTCCTCAGAAAACTTCGCCGGTGCCGCCAGCCGCGGAACCGGAATGGACCGTCCCCGAGAAGACTCCTCCCGCGAAACCAACACCATCGAAAGAGGCACCGGCGCCCCCGCCGGCGCAACCGGCGGCGATGTCGCCGGCAAGCACCACGCCCGGTGCTGTTTTGTGGCAGTATCCCACAATCGTTCCTGGGCATGACCAGCCGTATCCGCCGATTCGCAATGGGGTCGTCGTCGACGGCGACCGGCGGATTTACGCAGCGTTGGGCGCAAGCTTGCTGGCCCTCGAAGACGTTGACGGCAAGCCGCGGGTAGTATGGGAATTCAAGACGTCCGGCGCCATCCCCGGTCCGCCCGTGAGGGGGCCGGACGGTCGCTTCCGCGTGCATAGCGGCGACGGCAAGCTGTATTGTGTCTCGCCTTCTGGAGAGTTGGTGTTCGCGGCGGAAGTCGACCAGCCACTCGGTTGGGCGGCGCCGGTGGTCGATCACGCAAACACCACCTGGATCTGCCGCTATGGCGGCGGACTGACCAGCGTCGACGCCCAGGGCAACGTGCGCGCGACTCCCTTCTTCCGCTCGCGGCAGAAATTCGATTCAACCGGACTGATTGCCGAGGATACATTCTACGTCGGCAGCGAAGATGGCTTTGTGTTCGCGATTCGTGTCAACGAAAGTCGCGGGCGAAACGTGTTCGATCATAATCGTGGTCGCGGCAAGACCGACTGGTTCATTAATTCCGCTCCGGCACTAACGAAAGACGAGCAGTTGATCGTCGCCGGCCGGGACGGGTTTGTTTACAGCTTCGATCTCAACGGCGTGCAGAACTGGAAGCTCGCCGTGCCGGGGCAGATGCTCGCCTCGCCGGTAGTGGCCCCCTCGGGCCGCATCTTCGTCGCGACCAGCCTGGTGCAAGCCGGGCAGCCCAGTCGCGGGCAGTTGCTGGCCATCGATCCGGCTGGCCCTCGCGTCGCTTGGGAATACAGCACGAAGCGGCAAATCGAGGCCACGGCGGTGATCGGAGACGACGGAGCGATCTACTTCGGAGACAACGCCGGCGAACTTCACGCCGTCGATTCCGACGGCAAGAAGCTATGGAAGATCGAAGTCGGCTCGGCGGTCCGCAGCGCCGGCACGATTTACGCGTCAGGCCGATTGTTGTTCGGGCTGGACAATGGGAGCCTGGTGGCAGTGGTTTGCTCGTCGCAAAGCATTGCCGCAGGAGGCTGGCCGAAATACATGGGAAATCGCTATAACTGTATGGCCTGCAAAGAGTAACGGCATGCCTAGCGTCCTTTTGCCAGGTCCGGCCGCAAGGAAATCCGACTCTTTTTTTAAGCTTGGAATAAAGGTTTGCCCCGATTGCGATATACTGGACGACCACAAGTGGTTTTTTTCCGCGCCCGACCCGCTGCCACGGGTTGAGAAGTAGTTTTAACTCACTAATGAATTTGGCACCTGCCTACGCCCTGGAGGGTTTGCAATGAGAACCGCTGGAATGCTGACACTGGTACTTTCCGCCGCGATGATGATGGCGGGCGACGCCTGGGCCGTTCGCACCTGGAGCGATTCGTCGGGCAACAACAACGTCGAGGCGGAGTATGTCTCCTCGCGGGACGGCAAGGTGGTGCTGCGGCTGGACAACGGTAAACTGGCCAACATCTCGCTCGACAAACTGAGCGAAGCCGATCAGAAATACATCGAAACGGTCGAGGCGGGCATCGATCCGGAAAGCGTCCAGAGCGAAACCCCGGACGTTGCCGGCGATGACCGCTTGAGCAAGGCGTTGCAAGAAGATCCGACCAATGCCGACAATTGGTACAACCGCGGCTTGTCGCTGGCGAATGCGGGCGAGCATCACAAGGCGATCGAAAATTTCTCGCAGGCCATTCAGCTTGATCCGCAGCACGCACTGGCCCACGATGGTCGCGGGAAGTCGCATTCGAAGTTGGGCGATCCGATCGCAGCGCACAAGGATTACAATCGGGCGATCGAGCTTGATCCGAAGTTTCCCTACGCCTACAAGAACCGGGGCGACAACCTGAAGACGCTCGCCAGCAGCCTGGAAGGCAAGGCGCTGATCGACGACGAACTCAAGCGTTACCGCGATGGCTACCGCGAGCGGCTTCAGATGGCGCGGACCAAGAATATGCGATTCAAGGGTTGGCAGCCGCTCAATAGCACCACGGCCAACGTGTCGCCCGACGCGGCCTTGAACATGATGGTGCAAGCAGACATGCAAAAGTACGAGCAACTGGAACGCACGTACAAGCCCGGCCGTGGCGGAATGTCCACAGGCGGCAGTGGCGGCGGTGGAGTCGGCTATGGCGACGTCAAGGTCGTGGGGCCGGCGGTCGGCGCCGCTGGACCGGGCCCAGGGATGGTCGGTCTGTATGTGCTGCCCGAGACGGTCAATCAAGGCGAACTGGTGACGTTGACGGCCAATCCCGCCGCGCTAAAGTTGGGCATGCCGGAGATTATCGCCGGCAAGGGCAAGAAGGAACCGGGCGAATACGGCGAGGGTGAAGGTGCCGGCGAAGGCGAAACCGACCCGGCCAACCGCGTCGAACCGACGGAAGTCTCCTTCTATCGCGACCTCAACGGCAACGGCATCTTAGACGAAGGCGAAGACGAACTGCTGGGTACCGACGTCGATGGCAGCGACGGCTTTAGCATCAAGATCAGCACCGAGGATTTCAATCCCGGCACGCAAACCTACTTTGCCCTGCCCAAGGCCGATCTGAGCACGCTCGAAGGCTACGAAGGGGAAGGGGCCGAAGGTGAAGGAGCCGAAGGTGAAGGCGCACCGGGCGAAGGCAAGCCGGCAGCGGCGCCAGGTGAAGCTGCCGCACTCGCGGCGGCGGGTGCTCCTG
>JBGTJT010000631.1:0-10658 GCA_041744995.1 Pirellulales bacterium
TTTGGCCTGTTTAAGCATTTCGCCCCAACTCGGCGTCGGCGGCGCCAAGCCATAGCCAAGGAAGTCAAGCGATACGAGGGCGACAATCATCGACACGATGGCAAAGGGAGCGAAGGCGATGATCGGCGTCAGTGCGTTGGGCAGTATGTGCTTGAAGATGATTGCCATATTCCCTTCTCCTACGGCAATGGCCGCCGCCACATAATCCTTGGCCTTCTCCCGATAAAATTCGCCGCGGATGTAGTACGAAATGCCAATCCATCCGAAGGCCGCTAGCAGCATGGCCAGCCAGATGAACGACGGCTCGAACACCGACCCGATGATGATAACCGTATACAGGAACGGCACCGTGCTCCAAATCTCGACAAACCGCAGACCAATCATGTCGAGCCAACGGCCGAAGTAGCCCAGCAGTGCGCCGACGATCGTACCCAGAGTATAGGCGACGACAGTGACGATCAGCGCAAAGCTAATGGAAATTCGAAAGCCGTAAGCCAGCCGCACGAACATATCGCGCGCAGACTTGTCGGTGCCCAGCCAATGGTCGCTGGATGGGATCGAGGGGGGATTGCCCTCGATCGAGAGCAGGAAGTTCTCATTTGGGCCATAGGGGATCGGCGGCAACAAGACCCAATTGCCTTCGTCCGCTTCTTCAAATTGCCTTTGGAGGGCGCGGTAGTCGGCTTCGGCGAAGATCGGATAGCCGTCGACCTCCGTTTGCCCGAATGTTTCGGCAAGGTAGACGTAATCCCAGCCAATGCCGAATGCCTCGTGCATGTACGATTTGATTGAAGGAAAATAGAGCTGGTCGTCGTAAGAGACTACAATCGCCCGGTAGCTCATCAAGAACGGCAGGAAGAACGTGAGCAGGTAAGCGGCCACCAGCACCAGCAAGCTATAGTAGCCTCGCTTGATGCGGCGGAACCTCCGCAGTCGTAGCCGAAACAGCGATGTACTTTTGGTCGGTTTGCTCAACGGGAATGCCTCATGTCCAGCCGGTCTTCCATTACTCGAAGCGGATGCGGGGATCGATCAAGGCGTACAGGATATCGGACAGGATATTGCCGATCAACAACAGCAGCACGTTGATCACCAGTACGCCCATCACCACGGTATAATCCCTTTGTACAATGGCGTTGAATCCCAGATAGCCGAGGCCGTCGATATTGAAGACCAACTCAATCAGGTAACTGCCGGCCATAATCAGCCCGAGCGCGTGCCCCAGTCCGGTGGCCAGTGGAATCAACGAGTTGCGCAGCGTGTGCAGGAAAATCACGCGGTTGGGCGAGAGTCCCTTGGCAAAAGCGGTGCGGACATAGTCCTGTCCGAGGTTCTCCATCAGCGAGTTCTTCATCAGCACCGTGAGCGAAGCGAAACTGCCGGCCATATAGCATAGTACCGGCAGAAACATGTACTGGATGCGGTCCGCGGCGCGCGCCCACCAGGGCAGCAGATCGCGATCGAACGACCCGTCGCGAACCACCTCCTCGCGCGGTTCCATTGCCTGAACGAACGACGGGAGTTCGTTGTACTTGCTGCTTTGGATTCCTCCCAGCGGAAAGACTTCCAGGTAGCTGCCGCTGGCAAAGAATAGAAGCAATAGCACGCCCAGCGCCCAACCCGGTATCGAGTAACCGACGAACACGATGAAGGAGCTGGCAACGTCGAACGTCGAGCCATGTCTCAGCGCTTTGAAAATGCCAAGCGGGATACAAACCAGATAGGAGAGCACAAAGCCGGTGAGGCCGAATGAGAGGCTGATCGGGAAACGCTCGATCACCAGGCTAAGCACCTTTTCGCGCCCTTCGCCGGTTTTCTTGAACTTGTAGAACGACTCCCCCAGGTCGAGACGCACCACGTCGCCCAGCCACAATAGGTAAGCCTTCCAGCCCGGCATGTCGAAGCGATACTGCTTGCGGAGCTGGTCCAACGCTTCCTCGGGTATCTGCGCAGTCGGATCGATCACCCCGCTCGATCCGCCGGCGCCGCCTTCTCCGCCCATTGCCTGCCCCTGGCGAATCCGCATGATCTCGCGTTCCATAGGTCCACCAGGCACGTACCGCGTGATGCTGAACACCAGCATCGTCACGCCCAGCAAGGTCGGCACGATGAGCAGCAGACGTCTGGCGAAATAAGCGTACATGCGAGCTTTCGATTACAGGGGATCAAAGCGTTGCCTAATCGACAATCGGCGCCGCGTCGAGCGGAGCGTCGGCCGCCTCGTCGGTGGTGCTGAGGGCGCCCTCGTCCAGTGCTTCGGCGGGCGGTTCCAGGCCACCAGTGGCGTTTTCAGATTCCGCATCCTGTTCAATCCAATACCGAATCTCCGCCGGCTCGTCCGGAAGCGGCGTGCCGTTCTGCATCGCGGATACCAGCGCAGCTTCCTTTTGCGGATCCAGCCACCAGGAGGTGTAGACGGCCCGCCAATCCGAATATCTGGTGAAGCCTCCCTCGGGCATACCGAACTTATTCAGATACAAAATCCGGTCGCTGGGGGCATACCACTGCAAGGCATAGGGATGGGCGTTGAACACCAGGCCATCGAGTTCTCGCAACAAGGCTTGCCGCTCCTGCAAGTCGAACTCGTTGTCGTATGCGTCGATGATTTCATCGGCCCGCTCGTCCTTGAAGCCGACGATGTTGTTGCTGCCCTCAGTCTCAGCCATGTTCGATCGCCAGGTGTTTTTTGGATCGGGAAACAAGGAACCCGTCCAACTGGAATTGATAATCTGGAAGTTGCGCGACATCTTCCGCTTCCACTCCGATTCCCGATCGACCAGGTCAAGTTTGATCTCCAACCCCACACGCCGCCGACACGCTTCCTGAAACACGGTAAAGTACTTTTCGAATCCCGCCGTGCTGTAAGTGATCGTCAACGACAGTCGCCGGCCATCCTTTTTCAGCACGCCGTCCGGATCGCGTTCGGTGTAACCGGCTTCCCGGAGCAGCCGCATCGCTTCGGCAGGATCAAACTTTACTTCGATGTTGTTCGGGTTCTCGCCGTCGCTCGCCTGAAAGTAGCTCTTCAGCGGTTCATACGCATTGAACGCGAATTTCTCTAGCATCGTCTCGCGGTCGAACAGATGCGCCAGCGCCTTGCGCACGCGGACGTCATCCAGAGGCGGCTCCCGCATGTTGAACGCCATCCCCTGCGTGCCAGCCGGATTCTTCGTATAGACCTGCTGCGCAATGATATAATTGTTCTTCACCGAGGCGCTCTTGGGGATGTCTTGCGCCCACCATTGCGCTGTATAGACGGCATGAAAGTCGACGTCTCCGCGAAGTGCCTTGTCGAAGGCCAGCCGCTGATCAAGCACAATCACGAACCTGATCTTGGTAAAGTTGTACAACCCGCCGTTGTACTCCATCTGGTCGCCCCAATAATCGCTGCGGCGAGAGAAAGCCATCGACTGGTTCTGCACGACATCGTCCGGCTGCAGCACATAGGGGCCGGACGTAGCCGTCAGCTTGCCACTGTAGCGATTCAGATAGTCGCTGCCGGCCAGGTCGCCAATCTGGTGCGCCGGCAAAATGAACATGTTGCTCACGAGCGTGAGGAAGTTGCGCCAGTTCCGCTCCTTGCAGCGGACCTCGAAGATGTATTTGCTGATTTTCTTCGGTTCTTCCATCTTCTCCACGATCGCCTGCTTCATCATCGGATCCACGAGCGTGTCGTCGGCGATCAGGCGATAGGTAGCGATGACGTCGTCGCTGGTGACCGGCTTACCATCCGACCAATAGGCCTTGGGGTTGAGTCGGAACCGAAACAACGTCTCGTCTTCCTCGATCTGCCAATGCGTGGCGAGCGCGGGGATCGGTTCCAGTGTGTTCGGATGCAGCGAAAGCAACGTCTCGTAGCAGAGACTTTGGATGATCGAGTTGAGATACGTGTTGGCGCCGGTGCCGTAGACGCGGACGTTCTCAGGCCAACTATAGGTGAAGCTGGTGAGCATGCCGCCCTGCCTGGCGTCCGGATCGCCGAGCCGGCCGGGCGATGCCGTCTGCCAGCCCTCGCCGGTGAATCCCGGTCCGCCTTGCTCTGGAGGCACGCTCGCGTCGCCATTGGGGAATTCGATTTTCTCCGCCGTTTTGATTCCCCGGACAACCATCGATTCCGGCGTTTCCAGCGCTGCCTGATCATCACCCGACGCTGCACCTTCCGAAGAGGCTGTACAGCCAACCGCCGGAAGAAATGCCATGCATAGAATAAGCACACCGAGCAAGTACGTCGCGTCTCTATCCAAGTCGGTATTCCGAAGTGAGCGCATAGCGTATCTCAAGTGATGGTTTCTCATCAGTTCGCATCGAATCGTGAAGGCAAGCCTCGACGTTACCTCTAATAATAGCGGCATTACGCAAAACGGGCTATCCCTAGATTGCGATCCTGTTACTACGCAGGGGCACCGCCGGGTGTTCCACAATTGGCACGAAGAATGCATGGACGCCGGCTGATTTCGCTCTCAGATTGCACGTTCCCGACTGGCGCGGCTTATCGCCGCTCGTCAATCCGCGGGGCGAGACGGTTCGCACTCGGAACCGAGCTGCGAGTCTCCGTCGCGAGGAATTCATCGATCAGTCCTTGTGCGTCCTGCGTGTTGTGCGTCATGCGGACTAGCCACAGCGAGCGAAACGTACCGGTGGCGTCGAATAGATCCGACGAAAAGCAGGCGGTCACCGCTTGGGCGATCCGTTCGTTCAAGTCCGCGTTGGGACTCACCGGGGCAAGGCCGAACGAGAATGCCGCTCGGAGCGAGGCCATTGCCAGCGCCCAGGCGTGCCGACCGCTTGCCGAGGCGGCTTGTTCACGAAAGTCGCGAGAGAAGTCGTTCGCCCGGTGGACGTCGGCGGCGTACTCGCCGACGTCGGCGACTTGCATCAACCTGGCCACCAGCAGGTCGGTCCAGCGTTCCACCCTGCGACGCAACCGATTCAAGGCGACCGCGTCGCGGGCCGCCACGCCGGATCCCGTGGCCAAAAACGTCATTGCCCGGTTGCGCAACTCGGCATGTCCGTGCATCACGCTGCGAACGAGTGGTTCGTATTGCTCTTGTCCCCGAGCGTGATCGTAGCCGGCGATGACGGCCCCCCACACCCGCGTGAGTGCTTCGCTGGTGAACAACTCCTCGAACATCGGCCGCTTGGCGACCCAGCGTTGACCGAGCACGAACGCGTCGAGTCGATCGGCTTCGTCGCGATAGCGTTTGATCGCACGCCCCCAACGGTCGAGCCGCGACTTCGACGCGCTCCAGTACTGCTCCATGCTCGCCCCAGGAATGCGGCCAGCGCCGCTCATGATGCTGGGGCCGTTGGCGGCCAGCAGCGCGGCCAACTCGATGAGATCCCTGGCATGAAAGCCATTCGTTTCGCCGGGAGGTGTAAGACTGCTCATCGTTGTTGCGTGCTCGGGATGCGAAGCGAATGGTCGGTCGACAGGGTTCCCTCGAACAAAGCGTGGAGCGCCGCGAGTAGACACGGCTCTCCACGGTGCCGCCCATAAATCGGCGAGGCGGGAAACGTTCAGAGAAGAGAAGTCAGAAAAGGCAAAGCGGGTGCCAAAGCCCTGGTACGACGACGCGGGGAATAGGCCAGTCGACGCAACCCAAGCACTCCGCGACGGTTGCGAGGCTCATTGCGTGCAGTCGGCGACAACGACTCGCGGCGTGGATGATGCCTTCACGCATCGTGAAGGCCAATCGCCGTGGCGTGGCCTCGTCATGCTGCAAAAAGGCAACACCACGCGGGCCACTATTCCAGCCCGTGGTTGGATTCCAGCACATGGTGGGCTGGAATGATTACTGAATCGTTGCGATTGGCACCCAGGCCGATCTTATCAAGATCGTTTTTGAAGATGTGGTCTTCGCCATAATGGCAGCCATTGAGATAGCGGACGTGACCGTCCTCGAACAGCACATTTTGCCCGCAGCCGCCATGATTAAGACTGCGCGTGTAATCGTGCTCCTTGCTTGGCGCGTCCGCCACCAAGGCGTAGTTCGCATCCCGCTCGTTGCGCCGCGTGAGATGCTTTCCCTTGTCGACGTAACCTACGGTATATCCATAGGCGGGGCGCAACGCCTCGCGGTACTTCGCTATTTCACCGGAACGAGGATCGACCATTCGCACCTGTGTCGGCAGGTTACGCCAGCCCGTTTCATATTCCGGCGAGTTGGGACAAATTAGAATGCGGCTGTCCTCCAGGCAACTCGATTCGAGCAGTTCCGGTCCGTACCGGCCGACGACATCCCCTGTGTTGACAACCGGAAAACTGCCGCTACGACTGTCGGAGTATTGCTCCAGGGCGCGGCCAACTTGCCGCAAGTTATCCTGGCAGGCCAGCAAGCGGGAGTGGAAGCGGCTTTGACTGATGGCCGGCAAGACCAACATGCCGCCGGCAATCAATACGGCCGCGGCGACGCCATAGTCGAGCATCGACCAACCACGGGCGCTTGCCACCGCATCGGGGATCGCCGTCATCGAGGCGGGCGTGACGGCGGCACGGGCGCGCCTCGCAATCCGTTCGCAGGTTCGCTTCGCCAATCCAGGCGGGGCCGCGAGGGCCTCCACTTCGTTTTGTCCATGCGTCTCTTGGAGAACGCCCAAGCTGGAATCCAAATGCCGCAGGTCGGCTCGCAATGTTTCGTCGCCGGCAAGCGCCTGCTCGACCGCGGCGTGCTCCTCGGGATCGAGCGCGCCGATAAGGTAACCAATCAAATGTTCGCGCATGGCCTAGAATCTCGCTTTGCTGGGCTTCATCCGTTGCAGTTTCAAGACGGGCATTTCAAGATGGTGGGATCGCGTTTCTCTTGAGGCGGGTCAACGGACGCCGGACTCCTGCCAGGCTTCGTTTAGCTTTAACAATGCTGTGTGCAGGCGGCTCTTAACCGTCCCGACGGGGATGTCGAGGACGTCGGCCGCTTCGCGATACTTCATTCCTTGGTAATAAACCAAGGTAACGACTTGCCTGAACGGTTCGGGCAAGTCGGCAACCGCGGATTGCACCCACTCGCTACGCTCCTGGCCTTCCAATTGTTTACGAGGCCCCGGTTCTTCGCTGGTCATGATGTCGATCAGCGAAGTCACGTCCTCACTACTACTTTTGCGACCGCCGGTGTCAAGGCTGAGCATCCGGTGCCGCTTGTTTCTACGTTGCAAGTCGATCGCCTGATTCGTCGCGATGGTGTAGAGCCACGGTCGAAACTTGCGATCTTCCTGAAATTGGTCTCCCTTCAAGTGGACTTGTAAAAATGTCCCTTGAAAGGCATCCTCGGCCATCTCCGCATCGTTGAGATAACGACGCAAATAACTGAACAACTCCCGTTCATATCGATGAACTAACTCCTCGAACGAAGCCCGATCACCCGAATCGCGATAGCTTAGCAGCAACTCCTCATCGGAGCGACCTGCCAAGCTCGACGGCTCTTGGTGAACCACTTTCGAATTGTCGTTACTGGTGGTTGTCATAATTGCTACGCAGCGCGGGGCGCGACGGTTCTCATTCGGCATCAATAAAAAGCCGCCTTGCGGCTAGCGTGAAATTGTACCAAGGTTGTGAGAAAATCTCGCGTTTATAAATTAGTTCCCGAATTGACAGACTTCGCAGGCGGTTCTAGCTTGGATGCATGCCCCACTCCATGGGTCACGCAGAATTGCGAGCATTGCGACGCAACCCGCGGTTCTACATTGCTTTGCAGGATGCAACTGATGTGCCGGAAACCGGTCTGGATAACTGCCCTTAGCGGCCAACTAACTGTGAGATCGGCAGTTAGGTGATTCTACACGCAGTACGAGGCAACAGTCGGCCTTACTGCCAAATTGGCAGTCTCGTTGGGCTAAATTGTAACAATTTTTCAGATTTTCAACCTCCGACTCCCGATCGAGCACAAAAATGCTGCAACGGACGCTGGAACCCGAATGGACGGACGGACCCGGCGAAGCGCAGGCCTATGACGCCATGGACCACGCGGAGGTGAATCGGCGGTTTGTCGACGATCTGTTGACGGCTTGGCCGCTGGAATCCCCCGACCAGCAAATGTGGATCGATGTGCTCGACCTGGGAACCGGCACGGCCCGCATCCCGATGGAGCTTTGCCAGCGCGTGGAGTCGGTCCGGGTGATGGCGGCCGACGCGGCGATCGGCATGCTCGAGCAAGCGAGGTTGAATATCGAGATCGCCGGCTTGACCGAGCGGATTCAACTCGACCAGATCGACGCGCGGCAACTGCGCTATCAAGACGGCCAGTTCGACGCGGTCATCTGCAACAGTCTGATCCATCATCTGGCCGACCCCGCGCCAGTGATCGCGGAAGCGATCCGCGTCACGAAGTCGGGCGGCGTCCTTTTCTTCCGCGATCTGTTGCGGCCCCCCGACGCGGCGGCTCTGGCGCGGCTGGTGCATCAATACGCGGGGGGTGAACCGCCGCCGCAGCGGAAGCTGTTGCGCGAGTCGCTGCACGCCGCCTTGACTCTGCAAGAAATCCGGGAACTGGTCCAGGCGCAGCGGTACGATCCCAAGGGGGTTCGCACCACCAGTGATCGGCATTGGAGTTGGTTCACGCGCAAACGGAATTGAACTTTCCTTCCAAAACCACACGCCGTTTGGCCCCAAACTTGCTTACGAATTCCTTCGTGTCGACGGAAGTTCGACACCATATAGCGGGCCGGAGAATGGGGCGAGAATTGATGAAGGAGAAGAGCGATGAGAAGGAATATTTCCACGTTGGTGGCAGCAATATTGGTCGGGTCCATGCTGGTTGCCGGAGGCACCGCCTGGGCGGGTCCGAAGCTGGGGAAAGGCGTACTGAACGCCGCGACCAGGATTGTCGACGCCCGAGTCAATCAACTTGATAGGCTGGCCGAACATGCGGTTTCTCGCATGGAAAGCCTGGTGGATCAGCGGCTGGCGAAGATCGAGGAACTGCTAGCGATGGGCGACGTTGAGCAGGCCGAAATGCTGGCCAATCAAACGATCGACCTGATCAATGGCACGGCCGAGCGGACGACGGCACTGATCGAACAACAGGCTCAGAAGGCCGCTCAGTTGTTGAATCGATTGGACGCGCCCGATTCCGCGGGGTTGGTGCTGTCGGCATCCGTGAATGCGGCAGCCGATATCGAAGTGGCTCGGGCGTCGGCCGTCGCGGACGTCGAATTGGCGGTCAGTGTGAGCGTGCAATAAGAGCCACGCGATTGCGACCCCTCCAATACCGACGACTTGCCATAAACCGCCGGCAACTCGGTCTTCACGCTAGCTAGCCTGAGCCGCGTCGCCGGCGGTTTCTTTCCAATGGTTGGCAGTCCCGCCCTGCACGGGTTAAAGTAGAGCTATGGGAATCCGCTCTAACACCCCGGCAGAGTTGACCACTTCCGCTTCGGCGCCGACGGTCGTCTCGTTTGGTGAAGACGTATTGGAAAGGATGGTTCAAGCTGTGGAAAAGGTTCGCGAGCGTCTGCAGCGAGCGACGGCCGCCTTGGAAGCGGCGGCAATCCCTTATGCCGTGATCGGCGGAAATGCCGTAGCCGCTTGGGTATCCAAGGTCGATCCAGGCGCGGCCCGCAACACCGTCGATGTCGACCTCATGGTGAATCGGTCCGACTTTTCCGCAGTCCAGCAAGCACTATCCAAGGCTGGCTTCCACTATCACGATCTGCTGGGGGTTCCAATCTTTCTGGACGGACCGGATGGGCGTCCGCGCGAAGCGATCCACTTACTATTTGCCGGCGAAAAAGTCCGCCCCCACTATGCCGAAGCGGCCCCCGATCTCGCTTCGACCGGCCGACATGAAGCCTTTTGGGTACTCGGCTTGGAACCGTTGGTGCGAATGAAGCTGACGTCGTTTCGCGATAAGGATCGCACGCACCTCCGCGACATGATCGAAATCGGGATGATCGATCGCACCTGGCTCAATCGGCTGCCGCCCCCATTGGCGGCGCATTTGCAGGAATTGCTCGATAATCCCGAGAATTGATCCAATCTCCACCCCGAACGACCATCCTGCTTGCAGCGCAGCGTGGCAATCCGCCTCTGTCAGACATGATCGCGCCTGCCGCCGAATAGAGTGTCGCAGTAGCCCCGGAGCAAGGCGTCGCTGACGGCGGTGTCGGGATAGCGCGGCACCGTCGCGGTCGGCGGCGTTCCATTGTTGACCGCCGCGCCGTTTTGAGTGCCATGGGGAGCGCCGTTGTGTGCGCCATGACTCGCCCCCTCGCCGTGGGGCGCATTAGTGGAAACGAGTTCCGCTTCGACAACCCGGTCGCCGCCGTAGCCGGGGGCGAATTCCATCCATTGCTCGATGTTCTGCTGCGTCAGCAGACCGACCAGTCGTTGGTCGTTTATTACCGGAATGGTGAACCAACCGCCCGACTGCATCTGGAACGTCACCGGCTCGAGCGAATCGTGCGGCGCGGCGGTGGGAAAGTCGTGCCGCATCACCCGGCCCAGCGGCTCCATCCAGCGACCGTCTCCCAACGCCTGCTGCAGTTCCTCGCGACGCAACATGCCGACTAAGCGACCTTCGTGCAGGACCGGAAAGTCCCGCTGGCTGCCGGCCATCAATGCATTGGCGGCGTCGCCGATTGTGTTGTGCGGCGACAAGGACCGAAACCGGGTCGCCATCACCTGGGCAACCCGCGCGCCGCGCAGGGCGCCGCGCAACACCGCCGCC
>JBGTJT010000632.1:0-2594 GCA_041744995.1 Pirellulales bacterium
CCGATCTGCGCCTCGCTCAGGCCGGCGCTATGGAGAAACGGTCCCTGGACGCCGCCGAGCGCCTCGAAGGCCGCCCCGGCCGTGAGGGCGAACAGCAACGCCAGCCAGGTCAGCCGCGAGGTGAACACCAGCCGCAGCGAAGCCGCGAGTGAGCCGAAGGCTTGTCGAACCGGCGACGCCGCCGCCGGACGCGGCCTCCCCTCGGGCAGCAGCCATAGCAAGGCCGCCGAAAATCCGGTGGCCAGCATCAACAGGCCCACGACGTTGTCCGACCCGAAGTGCGCGATCATCATCAACGCTCCGCCCCCCAACAACGAGCGTCCGGCCAACATGCCCGCCTGCATCCAGCCGTTGTACGCGCCCCGTTCTTCAGTGGTAGTAAGCGAAATGCAGAGCGCGTCGATGCTCACGTCCTGGGTGGCGGCGAACACCGCGTGCAGCAGCAGGCAAAGCTTCAGCCAGGCAAAATCCTCCTTCCAGTCGAGGGTGAGCAACGGCAGCAACGTCAGCACCATGCCGGCCTGGCAGATGGTGATCCAATGCCGCAACGTCCAGCGGGGAAATTGCAGCGCGTCGACCAGCGGCGCCCAGAGAAACTTGAATATCCACGGCAGCACCAGCAGCGCGGTCACCTCGGCCAGCGGCACGCCGACGGCCGTCAGCCGCGTGGGCAGCGCCCACCAAAGAAAACCGATTGGCGCACCCTCGCTGAAGTACAGCGAGGCGAACAGCAATTTGCGGCGAACGGACGAGGATTGCATGACGGCAACTATTCTATCATCTACGGTGCGTTATAATCGAATGGGCTGCCAAAGCAGGCCCCTGCTCTCGCATTACGCTCCTACTGGAAAGAATTCATGGACCCGATCGATCTCAAAGAATACGAATGGAAGACCGTCCTCCGCCAGCTCACCATGGACGACTTCGACGCCCTGGTTGCAATGCAACTGAAGTGCTTTCCCGGCATGTCGCCCTGGACCCGGGAACAGATTCAGAGCCAGATCGACACCTTCCCCGAAGGGCAGCTCTGCATCGAGATCGACGGCCAATTGGCCGCCTCCTCCAGCAGCTTGATCCTCGAATACGACCCCGGCTTCGCCTGGCAGGATTGGAAGAAGGTGGCCGATCAGGGCTACATTCGCAACCACAATCCCAAGGGAGACACCCTGTACGGCATCGAGATCATGGTCGATCCCGAGTTCCGCGGCATGCGGCTCTCGCGACGAATCTACGACGCCCGCAAGGAGCTTTGCCGCAACAAGAACCTGGCGCGGATCATGATCGGCGGCCGAATCCCCGGCTACCACAAACATGCCAAGGAGATGACCGCCCGGGAATACATCGAGGCGGTCGCAGACAAAACGTTGTTCGACCCGGTGCTGACCGCGCAGTTGTCCAACGGGTTTCGGGTGCAGGGGCTGCTGGCCGACTACATGCCCAGCGACGAGCAGTCGGGCGGCTACGCCACTTTCTTGGAGTGGCTTAATCTCGACTACCAGCGGGGCGCGAAGCGGCGGTATCACAGCCCCATCGAGCCGATTCGCCTGTCGGTCGTGCAATATCAGATGCGGGCGATCAACAGCTTTCAGGAGATGGCCCAGCAGTGCGAGTTTTTTATCGACGTGGGCCGCGACTACAACTGCGACTTCGTGTTGTTCCCTGAACTGTTCACCACCCAGTTGCTCAGTTGCGTGCCGTCGAGTCGGCCGGGACTGGCCGCGCGGCAGTTGTCGGAATTTACGCCGCAGTACCTCGACTTTTTCACCGAGATGGCAGTCAAGTACGACGTGAACATTATCGGCGGCTCCAATTTCGCGGTGGAAGACGGCGTGCTGTACAACATCTCCTACCTGTTCCGCCGCGACGGGACGCTCGGCAAGCAGTACAAACTACACATCACACCCAGCGAACGGAAATGGTGGGGCGTCACGCCGGGCGACAAGGTCGAGGTGTTCGATACCGACTGCGGACGAATCGCGATCCTGATTTGCTACGACATCGAGTTCCCCGAACTGGTCCGCATCGCCGCGCAAAAGGGGGCCCAGATCATCTTCGTGCCGTTCAATACCGACACCCGGCACGGTTACTTGCGTATCCGTCACTGCGCTTTGGCCCGCTGCGTGGAGAACCACCTGTACGTGGCGCTCTCCGGCTGCACGGGCAACCTGCCGTTCGTGGAGAACAGCGACATCCACTATGCGCAAAGTGCAATCTTCACACCGGCCGACGCCGAGTTCTCTCGCGACGCGGTGGCCGCCGAATGCAACGCCAACATCGAAACGATGATTATCCACGACGTCGACGTGGAACTGCTCCGCCGCCACCGCGACACCGGCAGCGTGCAAAACTGGAACGACCGCCGCCGCGATCTCTACAAGGTGGTTTATCTGGAAGACGGCGAGCACAAGGAAGTGTAGTCATGGTCGCGATTCGCTCCCAAACATCAGCCGCAGGGCGCTAGTGCCGCAGATTGGAAATTCGGTGCCACTAGAAATAATTTCTGCGCAGCCTGCCTAAGCTACGCAGTTGATGATGCAAAAAATGCCCTTCCTTGGCCTGATGTTGGTTTTCCGACGACTAACTCAAGCAAAGGA
>JBGTJT010000633.1:0-5821 GCA_041744995.1 Pirellulales bacterium
GCCAGCCGAGCGCCGCTCATGCGGCCGTCGCAACCGCCAACACGGCAAAGCCGACCGCGGCCACGGCGCCGGTGATCGCATAACGGGCCATCCATAACCCGCTGGGAGCGAGCACCAGCAGCACCACCAAGATCTGTACTTTCCCTAACCGCCGATGCCACTGGGGCGCGCGAAGGCGAAGCGAATCGCTTAGCAACAGCAATCCGGCGATGAGCGTGAACGGCCCGGACAGAATATGCGCATAAAAGGCCCATTGATACAGCCCGAAGAAATAGGCGTCTCGTCCCAGCAGAAAGTCGGAACGAAAGTTGGGCGGAAAGTAGTCGCGAAAGGAAAACAGCACCGCCAAAACCGTCTGGCAGACCAGCAGGCAGGCCAGCAGTTGGATTATGCGCGTGGTCATGAACAGTCACGACCGAAGGTAAATCGCAAGCTTGTCATTTGCCTTGCCTTGCAATTAGGGGCGATGTGATGCGGCAGTCCTGGTGGGCTGCAAGTTCCATGGTAGCAGTTGGCTGATCCCGGTGAAACCTAATGCCACCCCGCATTGCCAGCGGCCAGCGCACCTTTTAATTGAACCTTCGGCTCGTTATCGGCCGATAGTTGTCGAAGAGTGCCGGTCTCTTCTCTGCATGTTCTGTTCGCCCTGGGATGCCTCTCATGTCTGCCGCTTCGCTTCAGCGCTACGACGCGCTCCCCTATCACAGCGCGCCCTACGCCGAAACGCACCCCCGATCGCTCAGGACCATCGCCGCCTTGCACGGGCTCGAAGCGCCGCCGCTGGCCACCGCCCGCGTGCTGGAACTGGGCTGCGCCAGTGGAGGCAATCTTATCCCGATCGCCGAGGAAGCGCCGGGCGCGACGTTTTTGGGGGTCGATCTGTCGGCCCGGCATATCGAAGAGGCCCGCACCCGGGTGGGCCAGCTAGCATTGGCGAATATCGAGTTTCGCCAACAGTCACTGATGGACCTCGACGGCGGCGAGGGAGAGTTCGACTACATCATCGCGCACGGGCTGTTTTCCTGGGTGCCGGAGGAAACGCGGCTGCGCATCCTGCAATTGTGCGGAGAGTTGCTTTCGCCTCGCGGCGTGGCGGTGATCAGCTACAACGCCTATCCCGGCTGCCACGCCCGCGACCAGGTGCGTGCGATGATGCAATACCACACGGCCGGCATCGACGATCCGCAGCAGCAGATCGACGAAGCGAAATCGATGCTGCAATTCATGATCGAGCATGGCAAGAAGAACTCGGCGCATCGGGCGATGCTCGTCGAGACGCTCGAGCTGTTGAAGGCGGCCAACAACAAGTCGTACTTCTATCACGACTTTCTGGAGGACCACAATCAGCCCTTTTACTTCCACCAGTTCGATGCGCTCTTGCAGCGGCAGCAACTGCAAGTGCTGGCGGAGACGCGGCTGTTTCGCTGGCAGACGTTTGATCTCGAACCGGCCGCCGCCGCCCAGTTCGCCGACCTGCCGTATGCCCAGCGCGAGCAGTATCTCGACTTCCTCCGCAATACACCGTTCCATTCGCACGCCGTCTGTCGCGCTGATTTGCCGATCGACCGTGATTCGATCGTGCAGCGCATGGACGACGTGCATTTTCAGTGGAAGTTCGAGTGTCGCGAGTTGCCGCAGCTTCCCAACCCCGGCGAGCTGCTCGCGTTTCGCGGCAAGCGGATGAAATATGCAACCGCGTCCGCCGTCGGACAGCAGGCGCTGATTGCACTCGGCACGCAACCTGCCCGCTGCCAGAGCTTCTCGGATTTGTGGGAAGCATGTCGGCGGAATATACGGATTGAGGCTTTGGAGGAGGCTTCGGTTCGTCAAGAGCTGCGCAATGAGCTTTACCGGGCCGTGGGACACGATCTGCTGGACGTCTACTGCGAACCGCCCAGCTACCAGTGGTCGATTCCGGCGCTGCCCAAGGTGGCCAATAACGCGCGGCTACAGGCGGCGCACGGTTCCGTGGTGACCAATCGCTGCCATCGCTACGTGCGGTTCGACGATCTGGGACGCTATCTATTGCTGTATCTCGACGGCCGGCACGACCGCGACGCGCTCTGCCGTCGCGTGGAGGAGGGGATCGCCGACGGCCGCATCTTGCTCGCAACCGACGCCGACGGGCGGCCGAAGCTTTCGCCCGCGGGGCTGCCCGGCTTGGTCGACGAAACACTGGCGGCGGTGAACAACTCGGCCATGCTCATTTCGTAAGATGCCGCGGCGATGATACAATTCCAGCCATGGTGCGCGATAAACCCGATCGTCTGTTGCTGGAGGTCTGCATCGGCTCCGCCGAGGACGCCGTCTGCGCGGAGCAGGGGGGCGCAGATCGCGTCGAGTTGAATGCGGCCTTGCCGTTGGGCGGATTGACGCCGTCACTGGGGACGCTGATCGAAACCAAAAGGGTCTGCTCGTTGCCGCTGATCGCCATGTTGCGTCCCCGCGAAGGAGGTTTCTGTTACAGCGACGGCGACTTTCGCACGATGCAGCGCGATCTCGACCTGTTGCTGGAGCACGGCGTCGAAGGCGTCGCATTTGGCGTTCTCGCCGCGGACGGAGAGATCGATCGGGCTCGGAGCGAACAGGTGGTTCGGCAAGCGGGTGATCGCCAGGTCGTATTTCACCGCGCCTTCGACGTGGTGCCGCAACCGCTCTCAGCCTTGCACCAGCTCGTGGAGATAGGCGTACGTCGGGTGCTTACCAGCGGACAGGCCGTCCGGGCGATGGACGGGATCGAACTCATCCGGCAGCTTCATGAGACGGCCGCTGGCCGGATCGAGATATTACCTGGTTGCGGCATCCGCGCCGATCAAGCCGCTACGCTACTGGCCGCAACCGGCTGCCGTCAACTGCATGCTTCGCTGCGCGAGCCGCTGGACGATGGTAGCTGCCGACATAATCTGGCGATTGGCTTTTCCAGCCTCGCCCAAGGGCATGGACGAACGAGCGCGGCGGCGCTCGCAGCCATGCGATACGCTATGGATCAACGATCCTGAAGCTGGCGCTCATGACCGGCGTCTCTACGGGCATCTCCGCGCGGCCACTTGTATTTTCGCGCCAGACGGCGATATTCAGGGGTTGATTTACGACCGGCTGCGCGGGCGATCGAGACGCCCGCTTGCCGCTCCGCAGATAGCACCGCCTGGAAGGAGTTTCTCGATGCGTAGGGCCAAGATTACCGTGATCGGAGCAGGAAACGTGGGCGCCACCACCGCGCACTGGTGTGCCGCGGGAGAGCTGGGCGACGTCGTCTTGTTGGATATTCCGCAAACCGAGGGTATGCCGGCCGGCAAGGCGCTCGATTTAATGCAAGCCTCACCGATCATGGGTTTCGACTCGAACCTGGTGGGGACCACGGATTATGCGGACACCGCCGGCAGCGACGTGGTGGTGATTACCGCCGGCATCCCCCGCAAGCCCGGCATGAGCCGCGACGATCTATTGAGCACCAATGCCAAGATCGTCGGCTCGGTGGCGGAGCAGGTCAAGGCTTCCAGTCCGGATGCGCACATTATTGTCGTCTCCAATCCGCTCGACGCGATGGTGCAGCGGGCCTTTCAAGTCAGCGGATTTCCCGCGAACCGCGTGATGGGTCAGGCCGGCGTGCTCGATACGGCCCGCTATCGCGCGTTCCTGGCCATGGAACTAAACGTCAGCGTGGAAGACGTCCAGGCGATGCTGATGGGCGGCCACGGCGACACGATGGTACCGCTGCGAAGTTGCACGTCGGTAGGGGGAATTCCCGTTTCTCAACTGCTAGCAGCCGACCGTCTGGAAGAGATCATCGAACGCACGCGCAAGGGGGGCGGCGAGATTGTCGGCCTGCTCAAGACCGGCAGCGCCTATTATGCGCCGGCCGCCGCGACGGCACAGATGGTCGAGGCGATCGTCCGCGACAAGAAGCGGCTGATTCCCTGTGCGGCTTACTGCGATAAGGAATACGGTGTAGGGGGCTACTATGTCGGCGTGCCGGTTATCCTGGGCGCCGGCGGTGTGGAGCGGATTGTCGAACTGCAACTGAGCGACAGCGAGCAGGCAGAGTTTCAGAAGAGCGTCGATGCGGTCAAGGAACTCGTCGCCGCCATGAAAAAGCTTTGCTGACGAGACAGACCGGCCCATCGGACCGGTGAATCTCGGCGTTGACAACATCGGCAATCGTTTCTACATTCGGACATCTTCGGGGAATTCGCGGTTCCGCTGGGCGCTTGCCGCGTAGTTCGGCTAGGAAGCCGTCGCTTTTCGACTTTTCTTATCCTCCTTTACCTACACGATAGACCGTTCTGATGCGGTCGTTCTGATATGGATATCAACCAAGTGCTAGCATGCGATGCGATATTGGAAGATTGGCGGTATCTCGTGTTGCACCACAGTGACAGCGAGTCCGGCAGCTTGGAGTCGCTCGAGTCGCTGCACCGTCGGCGCCGCGATCAGTTTGGCATTCCCTGGGAAGGCATCGGTTACCATTTTGTCGTTGGCAACGGGCAGGGCATGCTCGACGGGCGGGTGGTTTCCACTTACCGGTGGCGCCAGCAACTGCACGGAGCGCACACCCGCAGCCCGCGCCACAACCGGCGTGGAATCGGCATTTGCTTGATCGGCGATTTCGAGCTGCAGGCCCCCACGCCGCGGCAGTTGGCGAGCACGAGAAAGTTGCTCGAATCACTGATGATGCGATTCGATATCGCACGGCACGACGTGCTTCGGCATTCCGACGTGGCCGCCACGCGGTGCCCGGGACGTCTGCTCCCGTTTGAGCACCTTGTGGCGTCGCTCCCCATGCCCGCGGCAGTACCCGCCGGCGTTCACTAGCGAACCGACCTTTAAGACAGTCGTCCCCCCTGCTGAACCTACCTAACCAGGACTTAGCCATGAATCGCCTGGATTTGGCCCCGCCCGCCGCCACGGTGCTCGACGCCGTCCCGCGCTTCGCACCCCCTTGCGACGACGCCTTGCGTCAACAGCACGAGTCGTTCTTTACGCCGATGCACTACGAGTCGGGCTACAGCTATCCGCTGGTGGTGTGGCTGCACGGTCCGGGAAACTGCGAACGGCAGTTGGCCTCCATCCTGCCAGGCATCAGTTCGCGAAACTTCGTCGGGGCCAGTGTGCGGGCCTCCTTGCCTTGCTACGATCCGTCGTCACCGGTTCCATCGTCGCCGGCGTCGATCGGGGGCTACGCCTGGCGGCAGTCGCCGCAACAGATCGAGGTTGCCAGCGAATGCGTCGACCAGTTGATCGCCAGCGCCCGACGGCGCTACGTAATCGATCCCGACCGCATCTTTCTGGCCGGCCAAGGCGGCGGCGGCACCATGGCGCTGCGGCTGGCGCTGGCCCAGCCGAGACGGTTTGCCGGCGCGATCTCGCTCGGAGGCAGTTTGCCGGCTGGCAACAACCCGTTGCGCGAGCTGCACGCCATTCGTCAGTTGCCCGTCTTTCTCGCCGGCGGCGCCGCCAGCAGCCGCTATCAGTCCGAACGGGTGTGCGAGGACTTGCGGCTGCTGCATGCAGCCGGCGTCAGCGTGACGTTGCGGCATTATCCCAGTGGCGACGAGGTCCATCCGCAATGCCTGCACGACGTGAACGCCTGGATGATGGAGTGTCTGGCCAGCCGCCAGGGTGCGTCGATCGTGCGCTAGCGACGATCCGGCGTTCGTGCTTGCCCCGCCCAGCCCTAAACAAGCATTGACGTACATTGATGCTTTTCGCTACGCTTCGCCCCACTTTCCGCTGCGCGCACGGTGCGCGCGGGGTGGCTTTGGCATGGCGTAGGTTATGGCAGAACCGCGAGAAGACAATTTCCGACCGCCGAACGCCGTGG
>JBGTJT010000634.1:0-3760 GCA_041744995.1 Pirellulales bacterium
TCACCTTGCCGGAGGCGCCGTTCTGCTGCTTCAGGTACGCCAGAACATCCTCCTTCAACAAGCGGCCCCCTGGGCCGGTTGCATCCACCTCAGACGCCTTGAGATCGTTCTCATCGAGCAGTCGCTGCGCCGCGGGCATCACGCGGACTTCGCTCGCCGACTCGTTCGATTCGTCGCGCGATTCCTGCCGCGATTCCGCATGCTCGGACTGATCTTCGTCGGACTGCGAGCGCGACGGCGCCGCTTTTTTTGCGGTCTCGCTTGAGCTTTCCTTCTTCTCGGCCTTCTTCTCCTTCTCCTGCGGCTTCTCCTTCTTTTCCTTGGCGGGCGCTTCGGCCTCGTCGGCGCCGAGCAACTGGGCAATCACCTCGCCCACTTCGGCGAAGTCGCCGCTATGCTTGATGATCTTGTCGATCCGCCCCGCTTCCGGCGACGGCACCTGGACAGTCGCCTTGTCGGTCTCCAACTCGACGACATCCTCGTCCTTCTCCACCCAATCGCCCTCTTGCTTGAGCCACTGACTGATTTGCACTTCCGAAATGGACTCGCCAAGATTAGGAACTTTCACTTCAACGGCCATGTTATTCTTGAATTCAGATTGAGGAATACAACGTGGAAACGCCGACTGCGGCAAACGAACCTACTCGGGTTCGCCCAACGCTTCTTGGATCAATTCTTGCTGCTCGATCTTGTGGGAACCGGCCGAGCCGGTCGAGGGACTGGCCGATTCCGGCCGCGAGATCCGCGACAGGGGAAACCGGTCGAACAGCCGGTCGCCAAAATGGATCTTCATGAACTGCCAGGCGCCCATGTTCGCCGGCTCTTCTTGCACCCAGAAGACCGGCGTGTCGTCGGCGTAAGGGGCGAGCGCCTCGGCCAGATCCTGCCGCGGCTGGGGATAAAGCTGCTCGATCCGGATCAGCGCCACGTCGTCGCGCCCCTCCTCCTCGCGGGCTTGCAGCAGGTCGTAGTAGACCTTGCCCATGCACAAGACGATGCGCCGCACGCTCGCCGGATCGCGCTCCGGTTCGTCGGCAAGCACCTTATGGAATCTTCCGTCTTGGAACTCCGAGAGTTGCGATACCACGCGGGGATGCCGCAGCAAGCTCTTGGGCGTGAACAGGACCAGCGGCTTGAGCCAGTTTCGCAATACTTGACGCCGCAAAATATGAAAATATTGCGCCGGCGTGGTGGGCACGGCGACTTGGATGTTGTGCTCGGCGGTCAACAGCAGCCAACGCTCGATGCGGGCGGAGCAATGCTCAGGCCCCTGCCCTTCAAAGCCGTGCGGCAACAGCATCACCAGGCCGCTCAATCGATTCCATTTATCTTCCGCACTGGCGATAAACTGGTCGACGATCACCTGCGCGGCGTTCCAAAAGTCGCCGAACTGCGCTTCCCACATGACCAGCGCTTCGGGAAAGTCGAGACTAAAGCCATACTCAAAGCCGAGCACGCCCGCTTCGCTCAACGGGCTGTTGATGATTTCCACCGGCGCCTGATCGGCCGACAGTCGCGTAAGCGGCATGAGGGAATCACCCGTTTCGACGTCGTGAATCATGGCATGCCGATGACTGAACGTGCCGCGAATCACGTCTTGCCCCGACAACCGCACCCGATGCCCGGCGGTCGCCAACGTGCCCATGGCGACCGCCTCGGCGGCGGACCAATCGAGCGGCTTGCCGCCGCGGGCCATTTCCTGTCGCTGCTTGAAGAACCGCTTCAATTTGCGATGCGGCTGAAAGCCATCGGGCAAGGCGGTCAACTTGACCAGCATGTCGGAAAGCCGTGATATCTCCACACCGGTCTGAGTGCCGTCGTCCGGTCGTTCCGGCCCGCCATGATAACCGCCCCAATAGCCCCCGAGCGTTTGCGTGTCGGGGCGAAACTTTTCGCGCTGCGCCAGATCAAACTCGCGCTCCAATTCGTCGCGCCGGCGTTCGGCGATGGCGTCTGCTTCGTCTCGGTTGACCCCTTCCAGTTGCAGCAAGTGATCGAGATACGCCTCGCGAACCGTCTTGCGGCGGTCGATCGCCTGATAGAGCAGCGGTTGAGTAAACCGCGGCTCGTCTCCTTCGTTGTGCCCCCAGCGACGATAGCAGTACATGTCAACGACGACGTCCTTCTTGAACTCCCGCCGGAAGTCCATCGCCAAGGTCACCACCTGGGCGACCGCCTCGGGGTCTTCGCCGTTGACGTGGAAGATCGGAACCTGCAGCATCTTGGCGATGTCGCTGGCATAGGTGCAACTGCGGCCTTGCTCGGGCGGCGTGGTGAAACCGATCTGGTTGTTCACAATCACGTGCAGCGTGCCGCCGGTGGTGTAGCCGGGCAATTCGCTCAGGTTGAGCGTTTCCTGCACGATGCCTTCGCCGGCGAACGATGCGTCGCCGTGAATCAGCACGGTCATGCCGCGGAGATGTTCCGGGTCGTTCGACCGCGCCTGCTTGGCCCGCATGCGGCCCAGCGCCACGGGATTGACGAACTCCAAGTGACTGGGATTGAAGCAGAGCGAAAGGTGAAGCTTCTTGCCGGTTCGCGTGGTCCAGTCGCTGCTGTAGCCGAGATGATACCGCACGTCTCCGCCGCCGCGGTTGCGCTCCGGATCGGGATCGTCGAACTCCCAAAAGATGTTCTGCGCCCGCTTGCCCATAATGTTGGCCAGCACGTTCAACCGACCGCGATGGGCCATGGCGATCACGATTTCGGCAATGCCGTGTTCGCCGGCCTTCTCGAACGATAGATCGAGCAGCGGTATGAGGCTCTCGGCCCCCTCCAGTGAAAAGGTCTTGGCGCCGACATACTTCTTGCGGACGAAGCCCTCGAAGATCTCGGCGTCGGTCAGCTTGGTGAGAATCCGCAGTTGCACGTCGCGCGGCAGGTCGAGCCGGTTCTCCGAACCCTCCATGCGGCGCTGAAGCCAGTTGCGCATGGTGCGATCGTCAATGTGCATGAACTGCGCGCCGATCGACCGGCAATACGTATTGCGCAAACTCTCCAGGATGTCGTGCAAGGTGCGGATATTGGCGCCCTTGATCGACTGCGTGGAAAAGTAGCGGTCGAAGTCGCTTCCTGACAAGCCGTAAGACTCCGGCTCCAGTTCCGGCGGAACGGGCCGGGTGATGCCCAGTGGATCGAGTCGAGCGGCCAAGTGGCCGCGGACGCGAAAGCCGCGAATCAACTGATCGACGCGGTCTTGCAGTTGAGCGACATGCGCCTGCTCGAGCGCCTTGCGGTCGTCTCCCTGGGGAACCGCCACGATACGGGAATGAGAAGCCGGCAGCGCCCCATCGGCGGAGGAGCGGCCGTTGAGCGACCCGTAGTCGTCAAAATAGCGTCGCCAATCCGGCTCGACGCTTTCCGGATCCGAGAGATAGTCCGAGTACAGATTCTCGATATATCCGAGGCTGGCAGCGTCCATCGTCATATGCTGTGCGGATTTGAAGTACCTAAACTAAGTGTTTATAGTAACTGTTAAGGGGACAGGAAAATATGCCCCCGGCGATGCTTTTGAGTGAAAAGCCGCACTCAATCCGCCATCTCCCGGTGCGGAACGGTCGCGGCGCCTTTTGCTTGCAGGTCGTCGGTCGGCGGTCGGCGGTCGCCGTCGCTAAACCGCGGCAAATGCAGCCGCATCTCGCGGTCGGCCGCCTCGGGGTCTTGCCGGCGAACCGCGTCCATGATGCGGGCATGCTGTTCCATTGCCCCCTTCGTGCCGATGCTCGACAGCGACCGGCGACGGCTCTCGATCAGCAACTGT
>JBGTJT010000635.1:0-9510 GCA_041744995.1 Pirellulales bacterium
CGTGTTCGAGAAGAGACGCGAGCGTGTCCAAGTTGCTCTCTGCTGTACGATTACCAAAATAGTTCGACTTGTAGCCAGTGCGGTGGTACAGGATCTGTCGCTGCCGACACTCTTTATCTCCATAATTTTTGCATCGAGGGACGATATTATTCTTTCCACTCTCGCAGGACACCAAACAACATTTCAGATGAGCCAGGTGCCGATGAACAACAATATGGACGCAACTTTACGGTCGAAGAATTGCCCTTGCCTCCACAGCACGTACTCGTGCAGATCGTAAAGCTCGGTATGGAGCGAGTGTTGAACTGGAGCGGTAGAACAAACGAGGTTGCGTGGTCTCAAGGCTAGCATAGGCTTACCTTGATCAAGGAACTGTATGATGCGGTGCCCTACAGGCGGCAGGTTGCTGTCGGCGTCGATCGGAAACGATCCGAGCCTCCGCGACGTGCTGCGGATGGCTCGGCCGACGCCGAAGGACAACGAGCGGCGTGCGCTGTTCGGTTGGCTGACGGATAAGGAGACCGCCAAGTGGGCTCCGGCGACGGAGGCCGACCTGCCGGCGCAGGTTCAGGGTCTGATCGCGTACCGCCAGGCGGATTCCGCCGAGACGCAGGCCCTGATCGCCGGTGACCTGTCCCTGCGCTGGGATCTGCTGGCAGACGCGGCCAAGGGTCCGCTCGTCTGGAAGGCGATTGCCCGTCAGATGGGGCCGCAGGCGCTGCGGATGAACCTCAACACGCTGCTGCGTCACGAGGTGCTGAACGACCGTGGGATGGTGGACTACGTGGCGAGCCGCTTGGCGGACGCCGACGACATCCGTCGCTCGCGGCAGTTCCCCTACCAATTCCTGGCGGCATACCGGAACGCTTCGGATGACGTTCCGCACAAGATCAAGACGGCCTTGCATCAGGCCGCCGAGATCGCTTGCGGTAACGTCCCGGAGCTGCCGGGTCCGGTCGTCATCGGTCTGGACACGTCCGGTTCGATGCAGTCGGCGGTCACGGGCCACCGTGGCCGGGGTGCGACCAGCAAGATGCGATGCGTCGACGTGGCGGCATTGTTCGCCGCGGCGATCCTGCGCCGTAACCCGGATAGCGTGGTCGTACCGTTCGACACCCGGACATACGACGTCCGCATTGATCCGTCCGACTCGATCCTGAGTCTGTCGGAGCGCCTGGCGAAGTACGGCGGCGGTGGAACCGACTGTTCAATTCCGCTCCGTGCGGCTAACACGAAGTACAGCAAGCGCTCCTTTGCTGGCTGCGTGCTGGTGAGCGACAACGAGAGCTGGGTCGGCACAGGCCGGTACGGTTCGACTGGCGTGATGACCGAGTGGCAGACGTTCGTCAAGAACCAGCAGCGACTCGGCGTTGCCGATCCGAAGCTGGTCTGCATCAACATCCAGCCGTACGGCTCGACGCAGGCTCCCGAGCGCGACGACATCCTGAACATCGGCGGCTTCAGCGATGCCGTGTTCAACGTGGTCGCCGCGTACCTGAGCAACGATGCCGCAAGGTTCGTTGCCGAGGTGGAAGCTGTTGAGCTGTAAATGGCTCTATCGTCAACAACCGACGCCCCTGGTCCAAGTAATCGGGCCGGGGGCGTTCTTCTTTTATGCACCATATTACGGTAAACAGGAGGCATGCGCATGCGGAGTTGTGCTTTCTGCGATACCAAGGCACCAGCGGACAAGAGATATGACGATTCAATACAAAATAGGTGATGCGACGAGTCCTCAAGCGGACGGTCCCTGCATCATTGTCCATGTCTGCAACGACATCGGCGGTTGGGGCCGAGGGTTTGTCGTTGCCCTGTCGAACAAATGGAAGGAACCCGAGCGCGAATACCGAGAGTGGTATCGGCGAAAGTCCGAACCGTCTTTTGAGCTGGGTCAGGTCCAGTTTGTTGAAGTCGAAGCTCAACTGTGGGTTGCTAACATGATTGGCCAGCGCGACACGCGTAAGCGAGGCGGGCGACCGCCCGTCCGGTACGAGGCCATTCGTGAAGGTCTGGGACGAGTTGCTGACTTCGCGCTCGACCATTCTGCCTCCGTTCACATGCCTCGGATCGGTTGCGGCCTAGCTGGTGGCGATTGGGCAGAAGTAGAGCGGCTCATCGAAGACACCCTCTGCGGTCGCTCGATCAGCGTGACCGTGTATGACTTACCGGATACGACATGAAGCTCCAAACCGACAATTACAAGAATCACGTTGCCAACTGGCCAGGCGAGGGACGCCACATCCTTGCTCAGTACGATGCCGACTCGATTGTGGTCTACCAAGCGTATCGACCGGAGATCGGACATTTCGCAGCAACACAGGGCTACTTCGGCGGCGCGTTCTCGCTAAACCGCATGAGCTGGATCAAACCAAACTTCCTCTGGATGATGTATCGCAGTGGCTGGGGAACGAAGCAAGGACAGGAAGTGACACTCGCCGTTCGCATGTGTCGTGCCGGCTTCAATGCGATTTTGGCACAGGCGGTACCGTCGACGTACTGGCCTGAACAATACGATACACCGGAGCAGTGGAAAGCCACAGGCGTAGCATCCGATGTCCGCTTGCAATGGGATCCCGACCACGACCCCTATGGCGAAAAACTAGAACGCCGTGCAATTCAACTGGGTCTTCGTGGTGATACGTTGACATCCTACGCGCGGGAATGGATTTTGGAAATTGAAGACGTTTCGGAGTTCGTTGCCGAACAGCGCGTTTTGGTAGAGACGAGCAAGTTGGACCACCTGCTGACGCCGACGGAAGCCGTATATCCGGTCGACAACGATGTCGCGATACGGATCGGGCTCGTTTCAATAGGAGGTGCCCTATGATGAGCGATGGGAATTTTGAACCAGGATTCAGAATTAGAGGCTTGGGATTTAGCTTGCGACCTTCTCGTTGGAACGCTCGATGAATACGACGTTGCTTCAGTGCTCGATTGGCCTCCTTGCAAGCATAGCGTTAATCGTCATTTCGTTGACGGATAGTTCCCCCATCGAAATGAGTTCCCTTGAAGCGATCGCGGTTGTCACTTGTGGCTGGAGTGTCTGGCTGCTCGCCAGAAATCAACCGCTGGGATGGTGGGTCGGACTGATTGGCGTCGCCGCGTATGCCGTCGTGTTCTATCAAGTTCGGCTTTATGCGGAAGTTGGCATCCAGGTGTTCTATTTCTTCACCAGCCTCCAAGCGATTTATCTCTGGCTGCACGGAGGTCTCGATCGAAGGGAACGGCCCGTGGGGCGGGTTTCAATACGCGGGCTCTCCCTGTCGGGTGTTTTGATCGTAGTGGGTGTGGTTGCATTGCACTTGCTATTGATAGCCATTCGAGGTGCGGCACCGTTCTGGGATGCCGTGACGACCGTGCTGAGCGTGGCTGCGCATTTGTATTTGATGGGCAGATACTTGGAGAGCTGGTATCTTTGGATCGTAGTCGATGTGATTTACATCCCCCTCTATGCGTCCAGAGAACTGTATGCGACTAGCGCGCTGTATGCCGTCTTTCTCGTTCTGGCAATATTTGGGCTGCGAAACTTTTGGATGATCTACAAGCAGCAGCTTCAATCGTTGGAGCAGACGACATGATGCTCGGCGTAACCGTAGGCAAATTCTACCCCTTTCACTTGGGGCACGACCTTCTGATTCAGACTGCCAAGCGCCAAGTCGACCGACTCGTCGTGTTGGTGGGATGGAAGCCCGAACAGGATCTCTCGGGGACACTCCGCGCAAACTGGATTCGCGAAATGCACCCCGACGTCGAAGTCATTGAAGTTCTCGACGACTTGCCAGAAGCTCCTGAGCCTTGGGCGGCAAGAACTTTGGAAGTGCTCGACGGAAGAAGACCTGACTTGGTGTTTTCATCCGAAGACTACGGCGAACCTTGGGCGCAGCTCATGGGGACCAGGCACGTCGCGGTCGATCGCGATCGGAAGCAGTTCCCGGTCTCAGGAACTTTGCTACGCGCTGATCTAGCTGCTCACTGGGAGATGCTCTCGCCGCCGGCGAAGGCGCACTTCGCCAAACGTGTCGCCGTTGTAGGCGTTGAATCAAGCGGCACGACCACTCTGGCCGTCGCTTTGGCCGCACACTTCAAGACGGTCTGTGTGCCAGAGTATGGGCGTTACTACTGGGAAGGCCGGCGCCATGCCCCGCGGGCGGACGAGTGGGATTCCTACGAGTTTGAGCTGATTGCCCTACGACAAAGTGAGTGGGAAGACGATCTGGCACGGCGCGCGAACCGACTCGTCTTCTGTGACACTGATCCGCTCGCGACTCATGTCTGGCACCGGCGATACCTCAGCAAGTATAGTGAGCAAGTCCAGGAAATAGTTTCCCATCGTGATTATGATCTTTACCTTCTTACCCGCCCCGACTTTGGCTTCGTGCAGGATGGCACCCGCGACGGCAAACATATCCGCGACGAAATGCACGGATGGTTTTTGCAGACGCTGAACGACCATCAACGTAAGTTTATGATCGTAGAAGGAAGCCACGAACAGCGAATGGCCAGTGCCATTCGTGAGATTGTGTCGCTGTTGACGTTTCCACCACTGGATCTCGGCTAATTGTCGGTCGAATTCCTCACGAAGATGAAGGACAGTAGTATGGCGTGGTCAAATGAAAGTAACAGCCGGCGCCGGTCGCTTCGCCTAAACACTGCTGGCGGGCAAGAACCTCGCTTTTAGAGAAGCCAAAGGATCACGGGATGCCAACAATCGCCAACTGGAACCTAAGGTGGGCGTCGCCCAATGAAGAACGTACCGCAGTCATCACGAAAAGGCTCGCCAGCGTCTTCCCCGATGTTGCTGTTCTGACCGAGGCTGATCTGCGGACGCTCACCAGTTGGAATCACGTCCTTGACGCCGGCGAACATCCCAAGGCTCCCGGGCCTGACAAACGCAAGGTGGCGATCGTGTCGCAGTTTCCCATGACGCTCGTGGATGCGATTGGCTCGCCGGCCCTGCCTACCAATAACTTTCTTGCCGTCGATGTTGAGATGCCTGGTGGCGTCATGCGTGTGATCGGTGTTGTCGTTCGCTGGAATCAGAAGACGGAGTACGTCGAAGCACTCCCAGAAGCTTTGGCGAACACAGTCAGAGATCGTACGATCCTCGCTGGTGACTTCAACCTCAGAATCCCAAATGGTCCCTTGTCTAGGCGGCTGGTCGAGGTACTCGACAAGGCCGGCCTGGATGTGGTCACTGCGGGCACGCACGACGTGCTGAGCGATGAACTCCCGCTGATCGACCACATCGCGATCAGCCGAGACCTGCGGGCGGACAGCCTCGTCGTATGGCCGCGCCGCGATCCTGGCTATTCAGATGGCGAGAAGGAACTGACGGACCACGCCGGATGCTCAATTGAGGTACGTTAAGTGGCGTGAGAGAACGGACCGCGTGCGGTGGACGTGTTGGCAAGCTACAATGGCAGCTTGTTCTTCGCCGCCCATTTTCCTGCAAAAGTGAGAACCCCATCATGCGTCGCTTCCATTTGTTGTCGACTGCCGGGCTGATTCTGATAATGGCAGTCACGACTGTCGTCCTGGCCGACATAAATGTGCCGCCCGTGTTCAGTGACCACATGGTCCTGCAACGCGACTTGGCAGCGCCCGTGTGGGGTACGGCCGAGACCGGTGAAGAAGTCGTCGTGTCCATTGCCGAACAGTCCCACAACACCAAGGCGGATGCCGACGGCAAATGGAGCGTCAACCTCAAGCCCCTGAAGGCTGGTGGCCCGTACGTACTCAGCATCAAAGGATCAAACTCGATCGAGTTGAAGGATGTGCTGGTCGGCGACGTCTGGATCGGCTCCGGCCAATCGAACATGGCCGGCGGCGTAGGTGGATACGCCAACAGCGATGAAGTGCTCGCCAAAGTCGCCGCCGGGAGCCAGCCAAAGTTGCGATTCTGCCGTGGTAACGGCGGCACGTGGCAGGAGTCCAGCCCGCAAACGAACGCCGGCTTTTCGACGCTCCTGTTTGCGTTTGGTCAGCAATTCCTGTCGGCGAAATATTTGACGTGTATGATGGGTTATTTTATTTGAGATATAAGTGCGGCACTAAATTCATCATGTGGAGGCTATTGAAAATGTGCTCGATACACGAACCTAATCCCACTTGGTTCATTTATGGGTGCTTGTTTGCTGTGCGATGGCCTAGGGAAAGAGCATCTGATACTGAGCTTCAAAGGTTAACCGACTACGTCAACAACGAAGGGCTCCTGTACTTCATACATGGAGAGGAAGAAGAGTGTCATTTGGAACTCGCGTCAATTGTTTCAGGTCAGCTTTCATCCACTCCGGAGGAAGACGAAGCAGTTTGGCGTGCGTTAGTTCGAGGAGCGCAAGCGGGGTGCGAACGGCCAGACTTCGTGATTGGATTTATCTGTGGCGCGACGGGGCATGAATGTCCTTACAACGATAGCGACTGGTGGGTTGTTTATGGATCGGACTTCGACGGTGACGAGTACGATGACGAAGTTGTTTTGCTCGACGATGAATTCGCCTATGAGGTCGATGACAACTACTTCAGCGAGTATCCCGAGTTGGATGAGTCGGCAGACGAACAGACGCCGACACCGACTACTTCGCCCGAAATAGATGAACCGACCCGTCAGGCACCGACCCAGCTCGAAATATCCGATGAGTATGGCCGGGCACTCCGTTCAATAGAAATTGACCTTCCGCAAGCCCCTCGCGATGTGCCGATAGACGGGACTCTCGACAATACAGATTCGGACACAGGGACCGATGTGCAAGAGCCATCGGCGGACTACGAGGAAAACAATAACCCTCCGCACGCGTGAATCACAGTAGCAGCCGAATAGCAAGTTGGCACCACCCTTTATGCCTGTTCCTACGGCAGTTCCCCAGCGGACGCGATTGGACATGGAAGGCGGCGCATGCCGGGAGTACACGGCATGCGCCCGGCTGCTTCCGGCAAACTGCGGATACCGCAAGGCATCGTTTGGAGGCGGTGACATGACCAAAGACCGCCCCAGCGTGTTGGCGTGACGCTCGACAAACGTGTCCCAGTTGTCCGACGTGCGGTCGAACCGGAGGCTGTCCGTCTGCGATAAGAAGTTCAGATTCTACCTCCTGGGGGCGCATGATCAGCCGCGTTCTCCACCCGGCCGCACAGAATGGCCCCTGTTGCGTCACCGGCGTGCTGTTTGACTTCGGGCTCCGTCCGGTTTGGCAGGGTTTTAGTTCGACGCTGAGGCGGTGACGGTAACGTCGTAGATCAGCAGCAGCCGGGCCGGCTCGTGCTCCAGGCTCCAGGTTCCGTGCGAGCAAACGAGGCAGTAGCACTAGATACCCGTGAGACGAATACCTAGTTCGCAAAAAGCGGGGCGCCAGGGGGGCAGAATTGGCAATTCAAAGCCAACATGGGTACAATGCAAGCGAAACATTTTGGCGAACCTAGTTGCCTTGAGAATAAGGACTTCCAACACAAGAGCAGGCTGCTTACAATCCATCTCCAATGCTCATGGCGTCGCTTCAGGTTCTAGTGCCCGTTAAGGGCGTGCTGGTTCGACTCCAGTCGTCGGCACCTTTCGTAGCAAGGACTTACGGACACGTGCCGTGAGTCCTTGTTTCGTTTTCAGGGCCAAAAAAGGCGGCAAGGATCAAATCGTTTAACCCGTAGCCGCAGGCGCAGGCGCGCGTCGGTACAAGGCATGCGCCCCTGCTTCGACCGCAAGCGACACCCACGGCCCGCTGCGGAAGAAGGTTCTGTGTAACCTGCGACCGTTGCCCCTCCACCGCGCCATGCTCGACCCCGCTGCGCCTACCGATTAAACTAACAGTTCAGTGCCCCCCCTGCCGAGTCGCATGAAATGATGAAAACAACTACGCTTGTGCTTGCTGTATTTAGCTTGGCTCTGCACTGTGGGTGTGGAAGCGACAACCCACGACACGCTGATTCTGACGAGATTGGCGACCGAGTCGCGAACCACATTGTGGCCGCCTATGGCAATAACGAAATCCGCTTGGGGATGTCCATGGAGGAGTTGCACAAGTTGGACCATCCGGTCGAAATTAATTCGAATCCGCTCAGAGACATTTTCCAGTTCAAGTTAAACGGAATTGAAACGCGGTGCGAAGACAACGAAGTGGTGGCAGTTCACTTTTATTACAGGGACCGCGAATATCAAACGTATCAAGGAGAAACTCGAGAAGGCATCGGCGTGAACAGTTCCATTCGGGACGTTATATGCACCTATGGCGAGCCTGACCACGTTTCAAATATTCGCGGACAACTAGCACGATCTCAACAGGTTACTCTCGTTTGCGAGTACGATGTCAAATGGCATAGCGAAGATTGGAGCCGTTGGGATACAGAGACTTCCTGGCTGACTTACTTTCGACTCACGCCATACTTTTCACGGGCAAAAATCCTTCAGTACTTTGATAAGTTACCGACTGATCGCGAATTGGAAATTATCAACGGAAGTGATTCGATTGAACTTGTGACGTTCTCGGTCCCGCAATCGGTCGACGAGGCGGAGTTCAGACGAATTCGGAGTGGACTCGACAACAAACATGTGGATATTTCCATTTACTAATGCCTTTGACACGTATTACGCCGTATTGGTGATCAATTAGGCTAAATCAGCCGCTACGCCTCCGCCGGCGCCAGCCAGTTGTTGGCAACCAAGCGTAAGCCGGCCGATAAGAAGGTCAGCAAGGCCGCGGCGATTATGGCGTATTTCGCCGCCCACCCTGCGGCGACCACGGCCGAAGTGATCGCGGCGCTTAAGAAGCAGGGCCTCAGCGTCTCGGCCAACTACGTCAGCAATGTCAAGTCGACGAAGTCGAAAACGAAGAAGAAGTCGGCCGCCGGAAAGGCCAAGAAAACCAGCCCAGTTGAGGACGTGAAGGAAGCCGGCTCGCTGATGTTCAAGGCGATCGATCTGGTGCTGCAAGCGGGCGTCAAGGAGGCCCGGGCGATGGTCGAGATGGCCGGCAAGATGGTCGATCGTGTCAGCGATGAGCGCAAGTAACTGACAATGCACGGGACGCGGCCAGGCTTTCTCTGCCGGCACTGGAACTTGTGCAGGCGGCGCGCGGCGTTATTGCGAGCTGTCGCCGAATAGAAAGCCCATCATGTCGTTGGTCGCCAGTACGCGGGGGCTGGCGAGTGTTTCGCCCGCGGCGAAGCCGGCGGCCAGGCCGGCCGATTCGGCCACCGCGCGGATTCGATCCAGCACGTGCGACTTTTCTGGCGGAAACTGCGACTGGTAGCAGCGAATCGACGCCAGCTTGCGCTGCAAGGTGTCGCCGATGTCGACCACAAAGTGCCCCGCCGCCGGCGGCAGGTGCAACGAGGCGAACGCCAGCGTGAAGTACAACTGGGCGCGAATCGTATGCACCGGCAGATGATCGAACACCTCGTCCCACTTGGTAAGCCGCGAATAGAAGACCGCCGCGTCGGTAATCTGCATCGCTTGCCAGTGATCGGGCGAAGCCAGCGGCGTCTTGTCGCCAAAACCGATCACCAGCCGAGGGCGATACTTGC
>JBGTJT010000636.1:0-3357 GCA_041744995.1 Pirellulales bacterium
AAAGGCACCTTGCAGAGCCAGAATGGCTTTGTCCGCCTCGACAATCGGCTGCCGCGCACCTGGCTCGTCGGCGAAGCGATCCCAACCGCCGATGCGGCGCACGACCTGTTGGCAATCGATCCCCGCAGGATCGCGCTGGTCGAATCGCCAGTAAAGCTGAGCGGCCGAGCCGAGGCCGGCCGAGAGGTGGGCGAGTCGAGCATCATTCGCGATCGACCGGGCAACGTCGAGCTGGCCGTGCGGGCGCAGGGCGAGGCGTTGCTGATTCTCACCGAAAGCTTCCATTTCGGCTGGCAAGCGAGCGTCGACGGCAGACCGGTCCACGCGTTGCGCGTTTATGGCGATTTCATCGGTATTGAGGTTCCTGACGGCGTCAGCCGCGTCGAACTGCGATTTCGCCCAGCCAGTCTGCGGTACGGCGCGCTGATCTCCGCTTGTGGGCTAGTCTTGCTTTGGGTGTCGCACGGTTGTTCCGTTTGGCGAAACCGCACCGATCAGCGAAAAGCCACATGAGTACCGACGACTTCGGCAACATCAACGCGCGACGACCTTCGCTAGGCACGACACGGCTCAGCGTGGTGATGCCGGTCTATAACGAAGCCGAGGTGCTTGAAACACTGGTCGAGGAACTGACCGCTCAGCTCGACGCGCTGGAAATCGACTACGAGATCGTGTTCGCCAACGACGGCTCCAGCGACGGCAGCGGCGCGCTGCTCGACCGCCTCGCCGCGCGGAACCGGGGGATCAAGGTCGTCCACCTGGCGCGCAACTTCGGCCATCAGGCGGCGGTGCAGGCGGGGCTGTCGCGAGCCTGCGGCGATTGCATCGTGCTGATGGATTCCGATCTGCAAGACGATCCAGCGGCCATTCCATTGTTTGTCGACGCTTGGCGCGACGGCTGCGACGTCGTTTACGCACAGCGCACCAAGCGCAAAGAATCTGCCGTGAAGCGGATGTTGTTTGGCGGCTTTCATTGGCTGCTCGCCCGGGTGGCGGACACGCCGATCCCGCAAGACGCCGGCATCTTCGGCCTGGTTGATCGCCGGGTGGCGGATGAGCTGATCCAATTGCCCGAGCGAGATCGCTATTTGCCGGGCCTGCGAAGCTGGGTCGGCTTTCGCCAGCAAGGGATCGTTGTCGAACGCCGCGCGCGCTACGACGAGCACCCCAGGGTTTCGCTGCGGGGACTATGCCGTTTGGCGAAGTCGGCGATCTTTTCCTTTTCGTCGATGCCGCTGGCCATGTTTTATCTGATTGGTGCGACCGCCTTTGCCGTGTTCGCCGCCTTGAGCGGATTCGCAATCTTCTGCAAACTGTTTACCGACTGGGCCATCCCCGGCTGGACGTCGCACGTGTTGACCGCCAGCTTCTTCGGCGCGGTCAACGCGCTGGGGATTAGCATCTTGGGCGAGTACGTGACGAGAATCTACGACCAGGTTCGCGGGCGTCCGCTGTTTTTGGTTGCGCGCACGGTCAATTTTGGCGGCGACCCAGTCGCGCCGGCGACGGACGAACTGAACGACGAGCAACTTTGCGAACAACTGCTGGAAGAGGCCGGGGCGATGCTCGACACGACGTCGCGGGTACGGCATTTGGAAGTCGCGCGGCGCGAAGAGCGCGATCCACCCGAGCCGCAGCCGGAACCCGCCTTAAAACGCCGCGGCGGTTCCGATTCACTGCGGGTGTTTCCGTCGCGGGAATCATGAGCGCCACTTACCCTGCGCCTTCGGTCAGCCGTTTGGCGACGGCATAAAAGAATTCGATGGCACGTCGACGATGGGCGAAGACGAGTCGCAGCAATTCGTCTGCCAGCACGGCAATCAGCAACGCCAGGCCGATGATCAGCGGCTCCAGCGAATTGCTGCCTCCCAGCAATGTATTGGCGTTGGCCAGAAACCGCATCACGGCCGCGCCGATGATGACGCCCAATATCGAGCCTTGGCCTCCCCGCAGGCTGCACCCCCCCAGCACGGCGGCGGCGATGGCGTAGAGTTCATAAAAATTCCCATGCGTGGCGGGCTGGACCGAATCGATGAACAGCGCGAACAGGATCGCCCCGATGCCGGCAAACCCCGAACAGATCACGTAGGCGGCAACCACCAGCGCCTTGGTATTGATGCCGCTGTAGCGGGCGGCTTGTTCGTTGCGTCCCAATGCCAGCAAATATCGCCCATAAATCGTCAAGTTCAGAAATATGGCCGAGACGATCCCCAGCACGATCATCACCACCAGCGGCCAGGGAATCATGTAGCCGCCAAACAGCGAAAGGCCGCCAAGCGAAAGCTGCCGCAGTTCGTCGAAGCCGGTGCCATAGCCTTGCGAGGTATCGTTGCCGATCCAGCGAGCGACGCTGCGATAGATCATCAGCCCGCACAGCGTCACGACGAACGGCTGCAAGTTGAGTTGCGTAATCAGCAAGCCGTGGACCAGTCCGATCGTCAGCGCAAGCAGTAGCAACACCGGTATCGTGACCCAGACGGAATAGCCCCATTCGACCAGCATCATCGGCAACAGCACGCCGATCAGGGCCAGCACCGACCCGATCGACAGGTCGATGCCGCCGGTAATAATCACAAACGCGACGCCGATCCCCAGGATGCCCACGAACCCGATCAAGGTTAGATTGTCGTTCACATTCAGCGGCGAGGAGAACGCCCTGAAATTGCCAATTCCGGCCACGATCAGCACCGCCAACAGCAGCAGCGTGATGCCGAGTATCTTGACGCCAAACCCCCTCGCCAGCGCTTGCAATCGTTCCTTGGGAATCGCCATGGTTTCGCTTCGTGTTAGGAATGCTGTTGGTAAACGCAGTTGATCGGACTATCCTGCCGGCACGGCGTCGCCGCCAGTCGCCAGATGCAGGACCGCTTCTTCGCTCAGTTCGTGGCGCTCGAGTTGACCGGCCAGCCGCCCCTCGTGCATCACCAGCACGCGGTCGGACATGTTCAGCACCTCTTCCATCTCGCTGCTGACAAACAGGATCGCCACCCCCTGCTCCGCCAGTCGTTCCATCAGATGATAAATCTCCTGCTTGGCCCCCACGTCGACTCCACGGGTAGGTTCGTCCAACAGCAAGACCTTCGGCCTCAGCGTCAGCCACTTGCCGATCACCACCTTCTGCTGGTTGCCGCCGGAAAGGAACTGCACGGTCTGAAAGGGGCTGGGCGTCTTGATCCGTAGTCCGTCGATCATTTCGCGCGTGTCGCGAACCTCGGCCGCCGAGTTGCGAAAGCCGGCCGGCAGGCGGTTCTGCCACAGACCCGCCAGCGAGATATTGTCCTGGACCGTCATCTCCAGAATCAAGCCTTGCAGTTTGCGGTCCTCGGGGACCAACGCCATGCCGGCGCGAATCATTTC
>JBGTJT010000637.1:0-9370 GCA_041744995.1 Pirellulales bacterium
GCCGCTCCCGGCGGCGCTGGAGGAAGTGGCGCGGATGCTCAAGCCGATCCGGGGGACTGCTTTGTTCCTCGCGCCGCAAGCGACCGAAATGCCCGAAACGTGGCAAGCGGCGGTGCAATCGCGGACGGCCGCCGGCGAAGAGTGGACGGCCCCCGACCTGGAGGGGAATTTCGGCCTGCAGCACGTCCGCCCGCCGCTGCCCGACTCCGGCGGATGGGCCGGTCCCGGCGGCGGGCCGGGGAACACGAACAACAGCCACGACGCAGCGCTAAAAGGCCCGCTCGGCGTGGCCTGGTATGGCGGACCTTCGGTCAGCATTCCGACCCGCTCGCCGCCGCTGCTGGTGAACGGCGTGCTGCTCTGTCCGGTCGATCAGCATACCATTGCGGCTCACGACCAGTACAACGGCCGTCTGTTGTGGCAATACAGCGCCCGCGGACTCGGCAGCAGCACGATCGCCAGCGGCGTCGCCGGCGGCGAACACCTGTACGTGATCCACGAGGGACGCTGTCTGCGATTCGACTTGTACGAGGGGGGCGGCCCGGTCGACGTGGCGGCACCCTTCGAGGGAGGCGCGTGGACCTCCCTTTCCGTCAGCCGCGACGGAGAGACGCTGTGGGGCGGCACCAGCCTGGTCGATGACCAGCGGCAGGTCGTGTGGGCCGGCATCTTCGCGATCGACACCCCCTCGGGCCGCAAGCTCTGGAGCCTCGGCGGCCCCGCAGCGCTGGCCAAGGCCAAGGCGGCGGGCGACGCGAAGTTCTGGCTTTGGCACGGTTGGAACGCCATCAGCGACGGCCGGGTCTACATCGTCACCGGCATCAACGATCAGACCCGGCGGCAGGCAATCGACGACACCCGCGGCTACCTGGTCGCCAACCATCCCGACCAGGTGGAGAGCTTCGACCGCGAGGTGGAGGCCGGCACCCGCGAGTTCCGCACGCTCATCGCCATCGACGCCCGCACCGGCGAGCGTCTCTACGACCATGGCATCGACATGACGCACACCGGGGTGGTGGCGGCCCATGCCGGGTACGTGATCGCGATGGCGACCCAGCATGTCGATCGCCGCAGGAAAAACCCGATGGGCGGGCCACTTAGCCACGGGCTGGGCGTGTGGGAGGGAGCAACCGGCAAGCTGGTCTGGAAACGGCCCGGCGAGCACAGCTTCACCCCGGTGATTACCGCCGATACGATCTACGCCGAACCGTGGGCCTACGACTTGAAGACGGGTGACCGCGTGCAGCGTATCCACCCGGTCAACCACCGTGAGACCGACTTCTGCTGGGCGCGCAAGGGAAAACATTGCGGAGGCTACAACGGGTCGGAGCACTTTCTATTCGGCCGCAACATGGGAATTGGCTACTACGACACCCTCAACGACAACGGAATGTACACCTTCTGGCACAGTCGCGTTGCCTGCTCCACCGATGTGGCGACCGGCGGCGGGATGATGATCAAGCCGCCGTACGCCCTGGGCTGCACCTGCGCCTGGTCGCTTCCCTTCACCGTGGCGATGGCCCCGGCGGAACGCGAACCGGAAGCCTCGTTCGAGATGGCGCTGCCGGGCGAGGCGCTGCCGGTGCGGCATGTCCGGTTCAACTTCGGGGCCGAGGGGGAACGCCGCGACCGCGCGGGGAATTTATGGCTGCGGCCGGGACGCCGACCACACGGTCAGTTCACCCACGTCGAGTTTCTGTACACGCCCACCTGGACCAGCTATCCCGGCGTGAACGAGTTCCGCTCCTACGTGCGGCGGAGCAACGTCCACACCGAAATCGAAAACACCGACCTCGATTTCGTATTCGCCTGCGGCGAACGCGCCATCCAGCGGTGTGTTATCCCGCTCCACCGACCGGAGGACGCCCCGGCCAGCTACACCATTCGCCTCGGATTCTGCGGGCTGCCGGGCGACGCGGTGGGTGGGAGGGTGTTCGACATCCGGCTGAACGGCGACACGGTCGAGCGGCGTTTCGACGCCCTGGCCGCCGCTGGCGGCGCAGACCGCGCGATTTGGAAGGAATACACGCTGGACAACGTGCATGAGGCAGTGATCGAATTCATCACCGCCGACCCGAATCCCTCTGTCGACAAGGCCCCGATCCTAAATGCAATCGAAATCATCCGCCACGATCGGTGACCCCCCGGGCCGGCTCTTACGGCGATGCGCCACTGCCCGACCGTGCCCCCCGACCAATACCAGCATGCAGCGCAAGCAAGTGCATCCGCCAATACCAGCATTCAGCGCGGGCAAGTGCATCCTACCCAACTGCGACAACAATACGAGCATTCACTACGTCCCCTATCCGTTATGAACTCCTAGAGCGATTCCATTCTAGGTCTGGCGATATCCGCAGTGTTTGAAGTAGTTGCGGCACTCGGTTTCGGTGAAGGCGTCGAGAGCTTGGCCGCATAAATCCCAAAGCTTGTCGGTAGTGCTTTGCACCTTTGCGGAGCAGTTTCTTCAGTTTGGAGAATGCCAGTTCAATCGGGTTCAAGTCGGGTGAGTACGGCTGCAAGTAACGCAATTCGGCCGTTCGGTACAACAAACGTGCTGCACGGTGTCTTATGGCAAGATCGTCAAGCTATCTCGGCGAGCGAGTCGCGTCGAGGAGCGTTGCGGCTGAGTTTTCGCCAACGACGAACGAGCAGGTGCGAGCAGCGCGCAGGGACTGATCCGTAAAGGGGCGGGGAAAGCAGGTCCTCGCAGCCGACCCCTTCGCTCCACGTCAGGCGGCTTTCCGCTGGAACAATTGCACCAGCCCGCCGACGTACGACTTCACCTCATCTGATCGAGGGTGAGTGTGGCGATTTCATCCGGGTTAGCGAGAACTGGGTGAGAAGTGAACCACCAGGAACTGGTCCTGCCTGGTTGGCTGCGGTAAGAGCAGGAGGATTGGGCAACTGCAATCTCGGCCGTCGACACGTGTGACCCCCGTTACGTCTTGGGATTATGGCGGACATCGTGTCCGGTTGGCCTCGCGCAGTGGTTTCCACCGACGAACATGACCGCGGCTCAATTTCGCGACTATCAAACCAAGTGGGATCCCTCCGTCCATTTGCCCTATGCCAAGATGCCCATGCACTGGATGAACGGCACCAACGACGGCACGTTTTCCATGGAGATATTCCAACGCTCGGCGAGCCGGGCCGCCGGGCCGGTCTCCAAGAGCATTCGTATTCGCTGGCTGCATGGCCATACGCCCGGCTGGCGACAAAAGGAGATTTACGCCTTTGCCGATAGCGTGGTTGGTGATGGGGTTCCGCTGCTCAAACTACATCAGCCGACGTTCGACCCGGCCACGCGGACCGTGACTTGCCAAGTGACGGGCAAGCTGGCCAGCAATTCGCTCAACTACACCACGGCCGACGGAGCGTGGAAAACGCGCTGGTGGGACAGCCTGGTTTGCGAAGTCACCCCGCACGGTCTGCGGGCCACGCTGCCCACGGATGCCAAGTATTTCTTCTTCAACGCTCGCGACGAGCGAGGCTGCCTCAGCAGCACCGACTATGTCGAAGTCAAGCCGCAGTAGCGGAGCGAGGCGGTAAGCATGCTTCCACTTTTGGTCCGCACTAGACTGCCAAGTTCGGGCCCCTGGTGGAAGCAACCATTAACTCGCGACCCTCCTCGCCACGACGAGCCACGCCCTTGGCCCACCATCCTGGAAGCTGATGTCATTCGGATCGGGCCGGACCTCGTACCGTGAAGGCTCGATGCTCTCAACGACCCAGCCCTCGGCGAAGGCGTCCTCGATCTCATTCCGACTCACCCGCCGAGGCCCTTGATCGCCCGGCTCCTCGTCGCTGAAGCAAAGCAGGAACATCCGACCGCCCGGCTTTAGCACCGAGGCCAGCCCCTCGTCGTAACGCCGCCGATCTTCGTCGCCGAAGATGTGGAACAACCCGCTGTCGATCACGTTGTCGAAGACTTCCGGCAGTTCCACCAGGGCCAGGGCGTCCCTCACCAGGAACGTGGCCGTCAGGCCCCGCTCGGTTGCTTTCTGTTTGGCAAGATTGATCGGCTCGGCCAAGAAGTCGATGCCCGTGACCTTCTGGCCCCGGTTGGCGAAGAACAGGGCGTTTTCTCCCGTGCCGCACCCGGAGTCCAGCACCGAACCGATAATCTTGTCGGCCACGTCAAGGATCGCCTGTTGCGGCCTGTTGATCTCCCATCGTGGCTGTCCGGCGTAGATATTCTCGAAGCTGCTTCGGTCGTGGACGGGCATCGGTCGTTCTCAGCATGCGTCAGTGATTCGATTTGCGGGTATTATATCGTTGTGGACCTGAAGCCGCAGGAACGGAGGCACGACCGTGTTCGACTACTCCCTCGATTTTAAGAACACCGACTTCCGAGAGCAGCCGGAGCTGTACCGAGTCGGCAAGGGCGAGCAGGGAGTGCTATTGGTCGAGCCGTACAAAGGCGAAATCCTCCCCCACTGGCGTTTCAAGACGGTCGCCGAGGCCAAGAAGTCATCGGCCAAGATTTACAAAATGTTCCTGGTGTATCTGAAGGCCAACGATTTCCCCGGTGCGGACATGGCCCGTAAGTTCCTTCAGATGGGATGGACCAGGGCGAGGCGGTACGCCAACCACAAGGGCGGTCGTAAGTACGACAAGAAGACTGGCGACGAGTTGCCCAGGACCGAAGACTCTGAGAAGGCGGCAGCGGCGGCAATTTTTTACGAGCGATACGTCACCGCCCGGCAACACAAGGAGTACGTCAGGCTGAAGAAGCTGCACCTGGAGAAGCACGAGGCAAAATGACCATGCCGAATTTCATCTGTACGACCTGCGGGGCGCAACATGCCGAGAGCGAGCGACCGCCCGTCGCCTGCGTCATTTGCGAAGACGACCGCCAATACGACAAGGTGTACGGCGCATTTTGGGACACCGTTATTGAACGGGATGGGAAAGCGACAGTCACTTGGTCTGCGGAGCGGTATCGACGGGCGATCAGCGACCAGTGACCGGGAGTGAGAGATAAATGACCAACCTTGAAATCGTGCAACGCATGTACGCTGCCTTCGGCAATCGAGATCGGGACACGATCCTCGAACTCTTCGATGCTCAGATCGAGTGGGTTCAGAACGAAGGTTTTCCGGGAGGAGGACGACACGTCGGGGCTGAAGCCGTCTTGAACGATGTCTTTGCCAAGTTCCAGCTCGAATGGGATGTTTGGCAGGCTGTCTTGAGCGAGTGGATTGACTCCGGGAACACGATTGTCGCCATCGGCGAATACCGAGGAACTTACAGGGCGACCGGGCGTTCGATGAAAGCCGCTTTTGCCGGGGTGTATCGGGCGCGGGACGGTCGCATCGTCAGTTTCCACCAGTACACCGACACGTGGATGATCGCAGCGGCAATGAAGCCGCACTAAACCCCGGTGAACCGCAGTTGCTGGGCGTCGGCGGGCATGGGCACTGGATCAATGCCAGTTTTGGGAGTTTGGCAGAACCGGAATAGCCAGTTATGGCCACGGGCAAACCGGCCGCCCTCGCTGCCGGCCTGTATGTTGGGCCTGCGGCGTCAGTGGAGGGTAACTTGCGGGCAAACTGGAAGAGAACGTATCTCGGTCAGATCAGCGCCGCCAACGGGACAGGAAGGGCAGCCAGTGGCCTGGAGGCGTTGATCTGGGTTTGCATGTCCATCATATTCTGATCACATACTGTCTAGCAGTGCGTATCGAATGCGCACCTCAACAGCTCAGCCGCTTCCAGTTTGTCGAATGAACATCCACGTATCGACTGCGGGGGCATTGTCCGCTACGGCAACCATTTCAGTCGCCTGCTGTCAGCCCTCCTGGAACCCTGCAACGCCAGCCGCCGGCAAGCCTCCTTTATCTGCCCGATCGCCCGAAACCGCAGTTGCTGGCCGCCAGCGGGCATGGGCACTGGCTCGACACCAGCTTGGGAGTTTGGCAGAACCGGAATTGCCAGTTATGGCAACAGGCAACACGGCACGGCTCAGCGAGAACCTTCGCGAGCGGCAAACAACGACTTATCGCAGGATTATTCCCGCGTCGAGTTCATCAGCGACGAGTCCCCAAGTTCCAGCGCCGCAAGCGGGGAGAGCCGACTGATCTACGACCTTCCTGTTGTGACCAGGGCCGGCTGAGTCTGCTCTTGCAGGTCGGTTGTGCTTGGCTTCGCCGCTTGCCGTGTCTTGGACGCGCGTTTATTCAACTGCTCGGCGAGACGATCCAGGTCAGCGTGACAGATGGAAGTGTGATCTTGCTGCGTTTGGCTCTTCATCTAGTCAGCCTCCGGATCCTGGAAGTAATCTCCGCTGCATCCAGGGTATCGGCCGAATCATCCGTGGCCTCGTGGCAGAGGGCCGGCTAGGCGTTAAAGTTTTGCCAAGCGGCACAATCCGGGGCTGCTGACTGGCCTACCTGACTCCTGTCGTTTATCAACGCAGCGGGCAAATGGCCGCCGTGTTCATCGCCAGCAGCCCCGACCAAAGGCAACAACCACATCAGCCCGACGCAATTGTGCAAAACAGAGCGGTGCGGCCCAGCGAGAACTGGGCGAGAAGTGAACCAACCAGGAACTGGTCCTGCCTGGTTGGCTGCGGTAACAGCAGGATGACTGGGCAACTGCAATCTCCGCCGTCGACACGTGTGACCGCCGTTACGTCTTGGGATAATGGCGGACATCGTGTCCGGGTGGCATCGCAGCGTACGTGGAGGAGCATGGGATTGACCTCGGGTAAGCCGGCTCGATGAGGCTCGCTTCGGCGGGTAGAATGGTCGCATGCGAGAACCCGAAAAAATCCGCCGATCATGCGCCCAGTTGCTTGCTGAGGTCGAGACTGGACCTCAGTTCATGGCCCTGCTCGCCGACTTTCCCTGTCATTCCTGAACAATTGGTTTCCGGGCACGACGGCGACAAGAACCGTTTCCCGCCTATCGACGGTTCGAGGAACGAGATCGGATTCCGAAGCCGCTGGAAAAAGCGGGGCGCCAGGGGGGCAGAATTGGCAATTCAAAGCCAATATGCGTACAATGCAATTGAAGTGTTTTGGCGAACCTAGTTGCCGTTAGAATAAGGACTTCCAACACAAAAGCAGGCTGCATCCAACCCGATCTCAATGTCCTTGGTGTCGCTTCAGGTTCTAGTGCCCGTTAAGGGCGTGCTGGTTCGACTCCAGTCGTCGGCACCTTTCGTAGCAAGGACTTACGGACATGTGCCGTGAGTCCTTGTTGCGTTTGCAAGGGCAAGCCCAAGCATCGCTCCACCATACGGACGCTGAGGAACCTTTCCGACGCCTTCCTTGACAACATCCCCAAGGACTCACTGGAAGAGATCACGCTCAAGTAGTGTACCGTGCGAAACTCGGTGACGATGAGGCGCTCCAAGAACTTCGTGAGATGCTGAAGAACTATCCGTTGCTATGGAAGGACGTAGGCGATCAACCTGAACGTCATTAGGCTGTGTTAAGGAGCGGTGGCGCTTTCGAGGAAGGCGCGAACTTAACTCACCAACGTGCGTGGGCCACTTTCGGTTAGTCTTTATTTTGACTTGCCTTCTGCGCGACCCGCTTGGCCAGCTCCTGCAGGTCGTTACCGCGGAGTGCTCCTTCGAGCAGTTCCGGCAGCCTTTGCGGCGTGCAGCCGAAGCAGGGAATGCCGAGATTGGCCAGTTTGCGGGCGAGGCCCTCGTCGTAGCAGGGCACCCCGCTGTCGGACAGCGCCAGCAGACAGATGGCGCGAACGCCGGAGGCGACCATGTCGCCCATGCGGCGGACGAGCTGCGCCTCGTTGCCCCCTTCAAACAGATCGGTGATCAGGATGAACAGCGTGCGCGTTGGATCGGCAATGAATTGCTCGCAGTAGGCCACCGACTTGTTGATGTCCGTGCCGCCGCCGAGTTGAACGCCGAATAGCATATCGACCGGATCGTCGCCGCACTTTTCGGTCAGGTCGACCACTTCGGTATCGAAAGCCACCACGCGGGTGTCGAGGGCCGGCAGGCTGGCGAAGATCGAGCCGGTCACCGCACCGTAGACCACCGAGTCGGCCATCGAGCCGCTCTGGTCCATGTCGACGATCACCGTCCAGTTGTTGCTCCGCTGGGCGCGGGAATAGAAGTAGACCCGTTCGGGGATCAGTTTCTTCAGGTCCGGATTCCAGTTCTTCAGGTTGCGGCCGATCGTCCACTTCCAGTCGATGCTGCTGACGTTGGGGATCGGCGAATGCGCGTTGCGGTTCAGCGCGCCCATCACCGCCTGGCGGATCTTCTGCTCCAGCAGCAGCTTGATCTGATCGACTACCGCGCGGACCACCATCCGGGCGGTCTCTTTCGTCCGCTCCGGAATCCGTCCCCTCAGCGACATCAGGGTGCCGACCAACTGCACGTTGGGCTGCACGTTCTTCAGCATTTCCGGCTCGAACAGCAGTTGCTGCATCCCTTTGCGTTCGATGGCGTCTTGTTGAATCACCGTGACGACATCTTCGGTAAAGTAGGTGCGGATATCGCCCAGCCACTTGGCCAGCCGCGGGGCCGAGCCGCCGTGCCCTGCGGAGCGGCGGCCGGACTGCGCTTCCTCGTCGGCTTCGGTTTCGTCGTAGATCGCCGCCAGCGCCTCGTCCATTAGCATCTGATCCGACGAAAGCTCCAGCCCGCCACCGCCGCCGCACATCCCGCCCAGGCACTCTTGCGAGTCCTTGCCGAGAATCAGCCGCCAGCGGCGAAGTTGATCGACGTCGATATGGTTCTGTGGTTCGGACATTAGAGATCGTCAAAGTCGAATTCGTTCAGATCTGACAGCGACTCTTCTTCGGCCTCGGTCAGCGGTTGGTGGAGCAGTTCGCTGGCCGCCTCGCCGCCGGCGCCCCAATGTTCGCCCAGGTTCTCTGCAATGTGCCGCTTCTCCTGCGGGCTGAAGCTGCCGAAGGCGCGACGCAAGAAGACCAGCGCCCGGCGGAACTCCTCGTCTTCCAGCGAATTGACGTAGGCCGCCAGTTGCTCCCACAGCGGCTGCCGGGCCAGCAAGGCGTAGCGGTTTCGCTGCGACAGACCCTCGAACCAGCCGGCGCCCAGGTCGGCCTCGATGCCGGGCGAGAGTCGACGCGAGACCTCGCGCGCCAGTTCCTCGTTCTCGATCAGATTTCGTTCCAACAGGATCGAACAGGCATATCCGGAAAGCTTCGCGTTACGGTCGTCCGCATCAGAAAGCACTTTCAGCTTGTCGTTCCACAGCTCTTCGTCGACTAGGTTGTGGAACTCCAGGCTGACCTTGTTCAGCTCGTTCATGCCGGAGAGCATCTGCTTGGCCGCGGCGTTGTCGCAGTTGGCCGCCGGCAGCAGTGCCAGCGCGCCTTGCACGAACAGGTCTTCGATGAGCGGAAACAGCGGCGACGGGTCAAACC
>JBGTJT010000638.1:0-3101 GCA_041744995.1 Pirellulales bacterium
AGGCGCTCGCTGGCCAGCAGTTTGGCGAGCGCCGGCACTTCGTCCTCCCGGCCGCAAAGCTGAAGTTGCCGCGTCACGAACGCCTTCAGTTCGTCGGAATGCTCCGCGGCCAACTCCTTGGCCAGCGTCTCGGCGACGACCTGTCGCTGGGCGTCGGCGCCCGGCCGCGATGCATAAATCACCAGCCCGTGCAGCGACTCCTTCGGCTTCGCGCCTTCCGGGGCGCCGAAGTCGTCGCCGACGAGCACCACCAGTTGACGGACCGTGTCGGGACCACCGGCGAGCAAGGTTTCGCCGATCTCGCCTGCCTGCTCGTAGCTCTGCACGGGCAGTTTCTTGAATAACGCCGCCAATTCGGCCGACGGCTGCGGGGCGTCTTTCATCGTGGAACCTCCCAGAAGAATCGATTGTTGGTCGTCACTGGCCGTTCGTCACTCGACTTCGTCGACGTACGCTTCGTAGCGAGCCTGCATCGCGTCGACGGCCTGCTCGGGAAACTTGCCCGGGCTTACGTAGAAACGCACCTTGAAGGTCGCCGTCTCGCCCTTGGCCAGTTCCTCGACGAAATAGGCGCCGAAGCGGCCGTAGTCTCGGTAAGCACTGTAAACATTGCCCTTCGGCAACGAGGGATGGCTCATGTGCTGCACATGATAGTCGTTGCCATGGGCCTGGTAGGTCATCGCCGCCCAAGGCATGTCCTTGGTGCCGCCGTTGCCTGGCTTGGCGCCTGCGGGGAACAGATACTTGGCCGACTTGTTCTTCGAGACGTCCTCGTGCGCCCGATACTGCAAGCCCGCATGCTCCGGATCGCCTTTGAGCACCGTATCGCCGGCGGTTGCCGTGATCTTGGAAATCATGTCGATCAGTACCGCTTCGTTCGGTTCGGGCTTGTACACGACGAACGTCCGCTCTTCGCTCAGCAGCGGCTGGTCCCCCTTGACCCAGTCGACGGTCACCGTCAGCGTGGCTTTGTCATCTGCAGTGTCTTGCTTGACAATCTTGCCGAAATGCTGGCGGACGCCGTTTCTCATGTGCCAGGTATCGACGCCGCCGACGCCTGCAACATGGGTTTTGGAGAATCCAATGAAGATGCCGCGGTGGTGCGTAAACTGGTGCCCAGGCCCTTTGGTGAGCGTTCGCTCGTTCTCAGGATCGGCCGGGTCCATCACGTGGGCGTAGACCTTGTAGGTTTCATCCGCGGCGGTTTCGTCCCCGGTATCGTTGGCCGTCATCAGCCGCAGCACGACGCGGTTCCCGTACAGCACGTCAATATGCGCGCCCGGTTTTTCCTGGATGGCAAACTCCGCGGCGGCGGCGGGCGTCGCCGGCAGGGCGGAACCAAGCACGACCAGTGCCGGCACAAGCAAACAAAACAATCTCATGGTGGGATCTCCAAACGCGGGGATGGAAAGCAGTTGAGGGGAACGCTGATTGTACCACACCGCAAGCGTCCGGTGAACCTTTCAGGAATCCGCGGATATTCCTACTCGGACCAAGCGATTGAAGCGAGTCTGCGTCTCGGCGCGACCGCCTTGCAAATACTTCGCGTCCCGACCGACAATATCGATACGGTCGTTCAGGGCGTAAGGGATTGGGACTACAAGCCCGTACTGGAGAAGAAGCCGGACCAGGAAAAGTAAAACAAACCCACCGTCGCATGCCATCCGGTTGGGAGCATGGCTGTCTTTCCGGTATGGCTTATACCGAGTGGTTGTTCAGCTACAGGCTAATCGGTGTCTTGCGTCATCGCTATCCCCACGAGTCGGCCGCTGGTCATTGCCCAGGCGATGTGCAGGCCGTGGCCCCAGAGGATCATGCCCCCCAGGCCGTTCTGTCCGACGGCGTACAACCCTGGGATCACGCGGCCTTGTTCGTCGAGCACCTGTAACCGCTCGTTGATGGCCACGCCTCCTTCCGTGGTGGTGAACCACGCCTTCAGCGGACCGAGCAGCACCCAGGGACCGCGCACGAGTCGGCTCTCTGCGTCGCGGCGGTCGGCATTCACGCGAGCCACGGTCGCCGCGAGTCGTTGCGGATCGATGCCCGCGGCGGCAGCCGCCTGGGCCAATTCCTTGCCGGTGTGGGACACGTCGGGGCGTAGCCGCTGATAATCTTTCACATAGGCGTAGGCGATATCAGGCGCCGTCGAGATGAAGTGCGGCCAGGCGGAATAGCGCTGGACCAGGCGACCGTCAAGCACGATGTAGGCCAGCTTCTCCGGCTGCGCCGCGACCGCGATCTCGCGCTCGGGCCAGGCGGTTTCGTCGACGAACCGTTCGCCGCGCCGATTGACCAGGATGGCGCCGTCGTCGAACAGGGCATTCTCCGGATGCTGCCAGGTGACCAAGAGCCGCTTGATGAGCCGCCGCATCAACCAGGCCGGCATCCGCCGGGCGACCAGGCCCATGATCCTCGCCGGCAAGCCGCTCGACGGCAGCGCCTGCTGGAACGGCCGCTTGCTGGCGGGCACGAACCGCAGTTCCGGGCCGTAAGTAATCTCCATATTGATCAGCCGTGCGCCGATCTCCCGAGCCAGCAGGTGTCCGTCGCCGCCGGCGAACGGGTTGATTCCTTCGATTCCGCCAAATTGCTCGCCTTTGAACTCGGCGATCAACGCCCGGTTGTTGGCATAGTCGCCGGCCGCCAACACCACGCCGCGCCGCGCATGAAATGGGGACAACCGGCCGTCGATCACGGCCCGCACGCCGACCACTCGGTTGCCGTTCCGCTCGAGCGACTGGACGTGGGCGTTGCAAATCAGCTTGCCGCCGGCGCGTTGCAAGGCGAGTTGCAACGAGGCGATATAGGCCTTCGCCCCCGGCACCACGTTATGCATGCGGGGAACGCGGTTGGGCGGTTCAGGACTAGGCCCGACAAACGAGACGCCCATGCCGCGCAGCCAGTCGAGCGTTTCGGCCGCCTCGCGGAGAAAGTACTGCCGCAACTCGGTGTGATTCGCCGCTTCGATGGCCGGGTCGGCGAACTTGGCCGCGTCGATGGCATGATCTTGCGGATGATCAACGATGCCGGCGGCCCGCTGCAGCGAAGTGTCGGCGGCGGTGAACGACCCGACCGCGATTCCCGTGGTGCCCCCCGGCTGC
>JBGTJT010000639.1:0-10292 GCA_041744995.1 Pirellulales bacterium
GCGTCAAGCCGCGGCGAACATGCGATTCGCAGGCGATCCGCTGCACGAAGGGGTCGGAGTCGGCCAGCATCTCGGGCAGCCGCTCGGCGGTTTCCTTGCCCGGATGCAGGCCCATCATGTAGGCCGCCTTGGCGCGCAACAAGCCGTCGCGATCTTGTGACAGGTCGACCAGCAACGCCTGCGAGGGAAACGGCCCGAACAACTGCATCAGGTCGAGCGCCCGCAGTCGTTGTTTGGGATCGAGCGTGGTGTCTTGGACCAACTTGGTCAGCTCGGCCTCCCATTGGTCCCCCAGTTCATGCTGGATCTTGGCCACCCGCTGCCGCGCCCAGGCTGCGCCGAGTTGCGGCTGCCGCAAGGCTTGTTCGATGCCGGCGCCGAGATCGCTTACCGCGGGCGGAACCTTGCCGGTCCATACCACGCGATAGATGCCCCCTTCGGTGCCGCGTCCGCCGGAGCAGAAGTAGAGCGCTCCGTCGGGTCCAACCTCCAGGTCGGTCACGCTCAGCGGCGTTCCTTCCACGAACACCTGGCTGTCGCTTTCATAGCCGGCGCCGTTGGTTCGCGGTGTGAGTTGCAGGATCTGCCCCCGCGCCCAATCGCCGACGAACAGTGTGTTCTGATGCCGGATCGGAAAGGCGAAGTGATCGTAAAAGGCCAGCCCGGTCGGCGAGCCGGCGCCGGTATCGATCATGGCCGGCAAGCTGTCAAAAAAATAGGTGGGCCACTTGGCCCAACCCGGCCGCCAGCCGTATTCGCCGCCTGGTTGCAGGGCCAGGGTGCGGGTGGGTCGATACCACGGCAAGCCGTGATCGCGTTCCATGTCGGCGTCGGCCGTGAACAGCTCGCCGAAGCTGTTGAAGGCGATGTCGTAGGGATTGCGCAAGCCGCCGGCGACCCGTTCGATTTTGGTTCCGTCGAGATTGGTGCGAATGACCATTCCGCCAGGCGCCTTAAGGTTGGCGCCGTGTCCGGTCGGATCCTGGTAGCGGGGCTGTACGAGGTCTCCTTCGTAGAAGTTCCGATACGGACCGCTGTCGCTGACTTCGCCGTTGATGGTGGTGTGATTGCCCAGCACCACGTACAGCAGTCCGTCCGGACCGAGCACGACGCCGTGGGCGCCATGTTCGGTAACGGTGTTCTTGAACTTGATTAACGTCGTGACGTCGTCGATGCGGCCGTCGTGGTCGTTGTCTGTGAGGCGGTACAACCCAGGGCCGTCGGGTCCGTCGCCGGTGACGAACGCCTCGCCGTTAAGGGCCAGGATGCCTTGGCAGTTCTTCACCTCGTTGCAGTAGGGGCTGACTCGGTCGAAGCGGCCGTCGCCGTCGACGTCGCGGATCAGAATCAGACCGCCGCCCTCCTTGGAGGCGATCACGTGTCCGAACTCGTTGAAGGTCATTGCCAGCAGCGATCCGCAATCTTCCCCCTTCACCAGCCATTCCACGCGGAACTCGCGCATCACGCGGAACTTGGGAGAGCCTTCGGCAATTTGTTGTTTTGGTTCGCCGGACGGTTCGGCTGGCTTGACGACCCACGGTTCGGTCTTGTCGATCGGTCCGAGTACCTTGGCGGTTTGCCAACGGCGATCGTTGAACGAGGCCTGCTCCCAACCGTTGAACCGCTGCACGCTCGATCGCCAGCGATGATCGGTCGAGAGATCGTATTCGCGACCGTCGCGGGTGACGATGGTCAGCCTTGCGACCATGCCGGCCGGTCCCTTCTCGCGCTTCACCGCCGAGACGCACACGGCGTTGACCCCTTCTTGCAGATGCTTGGTCAGGTCGTATTCCTGCGGCGTGCGCCAATCCTGCCCCGCGCCGATCCGCACGCCGTTGACCAACAGCGTGTAGCTGTCGTCGCAAGTGATTTGGATCTTCGCGCTTTGGCCTCCCTTGAGGTTAAACGCGCGGCGGAAGAAGACCGTTCCGACCGGATTGCCGGCGTTTTGTTCCGCCGCCCAAATCCATTGCGGCTCCTGGGCCGTGAGGGATGCGGGCGAGCTAAAGCTCGACAACATTGCAATTAGCGTCATGCCAGTCCAACAGGCGATCCGTCGCGTTGGGATTCGTGGCGTGTCCATGATGACCTCAAGCAGGAGGGGGATAATCGAACGGAAATCCGTTTCCGTGTTGCCGACGCACTCGAGTTGCACTGGGCGCGGAGACGCCCCGTGGCTCGAATCGCGTTACCTTAGCAACGTCCCCTAGTATGAGGCAACATCGATTTGTCGCGAACCACGCCAACTGCTAGCAAGTTGCGTCGTGGTCCGCCATCGCCAGGCGCTCCGCGATCGGCGGGTGGCTGTGGAACAGAAACACTTCCAGCGGGTGCGGCGAGGGGTCGTCCTTATTAAGCTTGCTGAGCTTGCGAAACGCGGAAAGATAGGCGGCCGGCTTGCCCGATCGCTCCAAGGCGTAGCGATCGCACTGTCGCTCGAAGCGGCGACTGAGGATGTTCTGCACCGGCTCCACCACGATCGAAAACAGGTGGATTGCCAGCAACAACATTGGCAGGCTCCAGGCGGGGAGCTGCTGGAAGTCAAGCCCCGGTTCAAAGGCGTCCAGCCAGCCGCTCAGCGCGAAGTGTGCCAGCAGAAAGCCCGCGGCACACACCACCACGCCGAACAGAATCAACTTGCGAATGTGGCCAAATACATGATGCCCGATCTCGTGGGCGAAGATTACCTCGATTTCGTCCGGGGTAAAGCCACTCAGCAGGGTGTCTCCCATGATCACGCGGCGGGTGCGGCCGAGGCCGGCCAGCATGGCGTTGGCCTTGACCGTTTCGTCGCTGAGCCGCATCCGGTAGACCCCCTCGATCGACAAGCCGGTCCCGGCCGCCAGCCGATTCATGCGGGGCGTCAGTTCCGCGTCGTCTTCGAGCCGCTCGATCTTGTAGAACAGCGGCAGGATCAGCACCGGGGCAAGCTGGCCCAATACGATGCTCACCAGGAAGAAGGCGGCCGCCGCCACCAGCCACCACCAGCCGCCGGTCAACCAAATTGTCCAATACAGCCCCAGCATCATCGGCACGCCTACGGCGGCGCCCAGCAGCAGTTGCTTGACCTTTTTCCACAACCAGCGGGGCAACGTCAGGCGGCTGAGGCCGTAGGCATGTTCGAGCCGATAGCCGCCGAAGTAGCTCAGCGGCAGGCTGACGATCGTTTCGCCCAACGAGATTGCCAGAAAGTAAATCGCCACTTGCAGCGTCGCGATCGAGGTAAGCGACTCGACCCAGGCCACCACCGGCCCGCTCGGCCAGAGAACCACGAACACCATTGCCACCAGATACACCAGGTCGACGCCTCGTCCGACGAGATCCCAAGCAAGCTGCCGGCGGCCGTAGGCTTGCGCCTCGGCCAATTCGGCTGGCGTCATCTCATCGTCGAGCAGTTGCTCGGCGGAAGAGAGGCTCTCCTGCTGCTCGTCCGCTAGCGGCGGTTGTTCTTCGATCGGCATGGTTTATGAAAAGGCGGCAACGGCCGCCCAGGGGGTTCAAGGCAAGAGACAAGGAGGCGGTTGCTCCGAAGTGCCGTAAAGTATAACCGCCCAGGTGATGCTAGCCGACGGCGGCATAACGAAAAAATGAAGCGGGTGTCGATTCCGGACGTCCTGGAGCGACTATAAGATGGAAGTCGGTTCGAAATCGACCCATCAACTAGCCAAAAAACGGGAGAATACGCATGAGAGTCATGGTGTTGGTCAAGGCCACAAAAAGTTCCGAAGCGGGCGAAATGCCCAGTGAGCAGCTCATGAGCGACATGGGCCGCTTCAACGAACAACTGGTCGAGGCGGGAATAATGAAGGAGGGCGCGGGTCTCAAGCCGAGTTCCCAGGGGCTTCGCATTCACTTCTCCGGAGCCGATCGCTCCGTGTTGGACGGTCCCTTCGCCGAGACGAAGGAATTGGTGGCCGGCTATTGGCTGTGGGAGGTCGATTCGCTGGAAGAGGCCGCCGAATGGGTCAAGCGCTGTCCGAATCCGATGCTCGAGGATTCCGACATCGAAATCCGCCCGCTCTATGAAATGGCCGATTTTGCCGAGATTGATCCGTCGGGCGAGTTCGCCCGGCATGAGGAAAAGCTGCAAGCTGCGATGGCGGCCCAGTCCGGTAGTGTGCAGCCGTATCTATTTTTCGGCGGTCGCTGCGAAGAGGCGCTGGCGTTCTATCAGCAGGCGCTCGGCGCCAAGGTCGGCATGGTGATGCGATTCAGCGAAAGTCCCGATCCGGCGCCCGAAGGGATGGTGCCGCCCGGATTCGAGAACAAGATCATGCACTCGGAGTTCACCGTCGGCAACCTCACGGTCATGGCTTCCGACGGCTGCGACGAGGCGACCACGTTCAGCGGGTTCCGGCTGGCGCTGAGCGTGCCGACCGCGGCCGACGCCGACCGCGTCTTCAATGCCTTGGCGGAGGGGGGCACTGTCGACATGCCGCTTGGTCCCACCTTCTGGTCCCCCCGCTTCGGCCAAGTGACCGATAGGTTCAACGTCGGCTGGATGGTCATGGTTCCCGGCGAACCGGGCTGAGCCGGTAGTTGAGCACCAGGCACTGGTCCCCCAAAAGTTGCCGCCTACAGTACGACAGCCAGCCGCTTGTTATGGAACAGGCGTCTGCAATGGTCGGCGTTGGCCTGTCACGACTTCCGTCGAGCAGTCCCGCTGCGGTCGTGCTTGTAATGGGTCTGGTTGCGGCAATGAATACCATCGTCACTGAAAATCCCAGTCGGCGTATCGAGCCGCCCAGCGGACCTCCCTTTACGGTCGAGAAGATCGCCGTGGTGGGGGGCGGCGTTAGCGGTTTGCTGGCGGCCCGCCTACTGTGCGATTTCTACGATGTTTGCGTGTACGAGGCGGCGGACTACGTGGGAGGCCATGCCAACACGGTCGACGTCGAATTGCAAGGCGAGCGGTTCGCCGTCGACACCGGTTTCATGGTCTTCAACGAAAGAACCTATCCCAAGTTTTGCCAATTGCTAAGCATGCTGTCGGTTCCCTCCCGCGACGGCGACATGAGTTTTAGCGTGCAGTGCGAACGGACGGGGCTGGAATACCAAGGCAGTTCGATCAACGGCCTGTTCGCCCAGCGCCGCAATCTGGCGCGTCCCGCCTTTTGGCGGATGTTGGCCGACATTGGGCGATTCAACGCCGCGGCGCGGCGGTACCTTCGCAACGCCGAAAGCGAAACCAGGTTGGGCGACTTCCTCGATCGGGGCCGCTACGGCCGCGGCTTCCGTGAGCAGTACCTGCTGCCGATGATTGCCGCCATCTGGTCCGCCCCGCCGAGTGCGCTGCTCGACTTTCCCGCGTTGTTCATCCTGCGGTTTTTCGACAACCACGGCCTGCTGCAACTGGTCGATCGTCCACAATGGAAAACGATCCGCGGCGGTTCGCGGCGGTACGTCGCGGCGCTGACCGAACCGTTCCGCGAGCGGATTCGCACCGGCGCGGCGGTAACGTCGGTGACACGGCATGCGAGTCATGTGGCGATCGAATCGTGCGCAGGCGTCGAGCGGTTCGACGCAGTGATCATGGCAACCCATGCCGACCAGTCCCTGCGACTGCTGAGAGACGCGGATCATGTTGAGCAAGCGGTGCTGGCCTCGTTCCCCTATCAGCAGAACGAAGCCGTGCTGCACACCGACACGTCTCTACTGCCGAGCCGGCGGGCCGCCTGGGCGAGTTGGAACTACCGCGTGGCGCGGCAGCCGGAGCGTCCCGCCAGCGTGACCTACGACCTGAGCCGGCTGCAACGGATCGACTCGCCGCAGCCGATCTTGCTGACGTTGAATCCGACCGCGCGGATCGATTCGGGGCGGATTCACGGACGGTTCACCTACCATCACCCGGTGTTCTCATTGCAGTCGATCGCCGCCCAGCAGCATTTCGATGCGATCAACGGCCGCCGCCGCAGCTACTTCTGCGGCGCTTATCGCTTTCATGGATTTCACGAGGACGGCGTCGCCAGCGCGTTGGAGGTGGCCGCCCACTTCGGAAAGGGACTGAATCATTGCAAAGCTGCTTGTACGAAGGCCGCGTCCGACATTGTCGGAAGCGTCCTGTAACCCATGCCTTCGAATACGGCTTGTTCATGGCGTTGTTGGACTTGGACGAACTGCCTCAGGCAATCGATTCGCTGGCGTTACTGAGCCGCTGGCGGGTAGCGCCTGCGTCGTATTGCCGCACAGATCACCTCGGACCGGCCGATCAGCCGTTGTCCGCCGCAGTCCGCGCGTTGGTGCGGGAAAGAACCGGCATGGTACTTCATGGTCCGGTGCGACTGCTGACGCAGTTGCGTTATTGCGGATATTATTTCAGCCCGTTGAACCTCTACTATTGCATGGATCGAGAGGGGCAAAGGGTGGATGCGGTCGTTGCCGAGGTGAGCAACACGCCGTGGCGGCAACGGCACTATTACGTGTTATGGGAGGGCAATCGCCGCGGCTCGGGCGCCGAGTTATCGTTTTCCCATCCCAAGGACTTTCATGTCTCGCCGTTTATCGGCATGGCGGCCGAGTATCGCTGGCGATTGTCCGCGCCTGGCCGCACGCTGTCGGCATCGATTGCGGTGGACGACGGCGAGGGGCCGTTCTTCGCCGCTCGCATGGCAATGGTACGGCGGCCCCTATCTGACAGGCAGCTTGGCCGCCTACTGCTGCGATATCCTTTGATGACCGCCCGCACGATGGGCGCTATTTATTTTCAAGCATTGAAACTATGGCTTCAGCAATGTCCCTTGCATCCCCATCCCGACAGAAATGCCGCCGCGCGGCAGCAAGCACCAAACTAGCACTCGCTCCGGCGGCGCCCGGCCTGGCGACGGCGAAGACCGGCCCCTGGGAAGCACTTTTACGCGCCGCCGCAGTGCGGCGGCTGTCGAACGTTTCTCGTGGCCGGCTCACGCTGGTTGATCCGATGGGACGCCAGGCGTGGGGCGACGATCAGGACGGATCACCCCAGGCGACGGTGGAAGTTCGCGACCCTCGCTGCTATCGCCTGCTCGCCGCCCAGGGAAGTCTCGGTGCTGCCGAGGCTTATTTCCGCCACTATTGGAGCTGCGACGACCTCGTCTCTCTGTTTCGCCTACTCGCCCGCAATACCGCGGCGCTGCAGTCGCTCGACTTCGGTTGGTCTCGCGTGCAGGCGCCGCTGCGCTGGATCGAGCGTTGGCTGCGGCGCAACACCCTCGGTGGCAGCCGCCGCAATATTGCCGCGCACTACGATTTGAGCAACGATCTGTTTGCGCTGTTCCTCGATTCTACGATGACCTACTCCGCCGGCATCTTCGAGCACCCGCACACCACGCTCGAACAAGCGTCGCTGGCCAAGTACGACCGGTTGTGCCGACGGCTACAGCTCACCGCGGATGATCACGTGCTGGAGATCGGCGCCGGCTGGGGCGGATTCGCACTGTACGCCGCCTCGCGGTACGGATGTCGTGTAACGACGACCACCATTTCACGCCAGCAATATGAATATGCCCACCGGCAGATCACCGCCGCGCATCTGGAGGACCGAATCACGCTGTTGTACCGCGATTATCGCCAGCTCGACGGTCGCTTCGACAAGCTGGTTTCGATCGAGATGATCGAAGCGGTGGGGCATGAGAACCTGCCTGGCTACTTTCGCAAGTGTCGGGAACTACTTGAGCCGGGGGGGCTGCTGGCGCTTCAGGCGATCACCATGCCCGAGCAGCGGTACCGCCGCTATCGACGCACTACCGACTTTATTCGGCAGTACATCTTTCCCGGTGGATGCCTGCCGTCCAATCAAGCGCTGACCACCGCCGCCGCCGGCAATGGTTTCCGATTGCTCGAACTGAAGGACTTTGCCCAGCACTACGCCCGCACCGTCGCGCTATGGCGGCGGCGATTCCGGGACAATTTGCCGGCGGTCCGCACGCTAGGCTTTGATGAACGGTTCATCCGTGCCTGGGAATATTACTTGTGTTATTGCGAGGCCGGATTTTTGGACGAGCAAATCGGCCTGGCGCAGGTTGTTTGGCGCAAGCCATCGTAAACAATGCAAAAAGGGGAACGCGTATGTCGCTGGTTTCGTTGGCCGAACATCGTTGGCTACCCGACGCACTGATCCGCACCGGCATCCGCCGACTGTTGCGCCAGCGGCTCGCCGAGGTAACGGTTGGCGATCAGCGGCGGCAGGCCGCGGCAACCGCCGACTTCGCCGCCCAGCTTCGCCAAGGCCCGATCGCGTTGGCGACGGAGCGAGCCAACGAGCAGCACTACGAAGCGCCGGTGGAGTTTTTTCAGACGGTGCTGGGCGCCCGGTTGAAGTATAGCTGCGGCTGGTGGCCTCGCCACGGCATGACGCTCGACGAGTCGGAGCAGGAAATGCTGGCGCTGACCTGCCAGCGGGCGGAACTACAGGACGGCATGGAGGTGCTCGACCTCGGCTGCGGCTGGGGATCCCTGTCGCTTTGGATGGCGGAACATTATCCCGCTTGCCGGATTCTCGCCTTATCGAATTCGCACAGCCAGCGTGCCTATATCGAACAGGCCTGCCGCAGCCGCGGATTGAGAAATGTGCAGGTGGCGACGTCCAACGTCGTCAAGTTTGCAACGGAGCGAAGGTTCGATCGAGTGCTGTCGGTCGAGATGTTCGAGCATATTCGCAATTACGAATGGCTGCTGCGGCAGATCGCGACCTGGCTTACGCCGGCGGGCAAGCTGTTCGTCCACATTTTCTGCCATCGCCAGGTCGCCTATTCATTTGAGCAGCGCGGTCAAGCGGACTGGATGGCGCAGCATTTCTTTACCGGGGGCATCATGCCCTCTGCCGATCTGCTCCGTCATTTCGATCGGGATTTGGCCGTCGACGAGCAATGGTTGCTCGACGGCAGGCACTACAGCCGCACGTGCGAGGCGTGGCTCGCCAATCTGGACGAGCACGAACAGCGGCTGATGGAACGGTTTGCCGCATCCATGCCGCGCCGCGACGCGGCGGCCCAGTTGCAGCGGTGGCGGATGTTCTTTATGGCCTGCTCGGAACTGTTTCGATTTCGCGACGGATCGGAATGGGGTGTGGCGCACTATCTGCTGAGTCATTCCCCCGACTGGCGATCAGGCGGTCCGGGAAAAAACGCGTTGGTCCGCCGCGCGTAGTTCTCGTAACCGGGCCGCCGCTCGGCCATCGACTTCTCCAATAGTGGTACGCCGGAAACCTTCATCAGCAGCAGGCTCATCAGCAACGGCGCCGGCAGCGTCCACCAAGCGCCCCCGGCGGCGGCGATCAGGTAGATTCCCCACCACACGCAGAAATCGCCAAAGTAGTTGGGGTGCCGCGTGTAGCGCCACAAACCGCGGTCCATAACTTGGCCGCGATTGGCCGGATCGGACTTGAAGCGCGCGAGCTGATAGTCGCCGATTGTTTCAAACGCAAAGCCGACGGTCCACACCGCGACGCCTAACCCGTCCAGCCATCCCAGTGCGCCACCGCTGGCCGCCTGCCCGAACTGCACAGGCCACGACACGAACCACAGAATCAAGCCTTGCAAACTGAATACGGTGAACAGGCTGACCCAGCGGAACCTGGCCCCGTGCTTATCTCGCATAGCGCGGTAGCGGGCGTCCTCGCCGTGGTTCCAATTCCGCCAGAGCAGATAGATGGAGAGTCGCAGCCCCCAGACCGTGGTCAGCCCGACCAGCAGCAGCGAGCGGCTATCGAGCTGACTCCACCAGGCCGCCGTCACCCAGGCAACGAGAGTAAACCCGGCGCCCCAAAACGGATCGACGATGCTGGCGTCGCGCCGCGCGAGACTAACCAGCCAGAGCAAGCCCATCGCTGCCAGGATCACCGCCAGATTGAGCGAAGCAAGCTGAACGAGTTCCATCATTAAGAGCGACCTGTCGGCGAAACCCTTCGGGCGAACCGCCCGCCCGGGGAACTATAGGCGCTTGCCGCGAGGAAAAACCACCCGCGCCGATGATTGTCATTACCCACATTGTCAGACCCCCGCCAGCTTGTCTGGCGGGTGAAGCAGGTTTTCCGCTGTGAGCTCTTGGTATCGTGGGAAGCTTTTCACCGGCCGGACAAGCGGGCCGTGGTGCTCAACGTCCATCTGACGCCCACAGGCAGGGGATCTGCGCAATCGTCGCTCCTGCCCTATGAAATCTTGAACGCGCATCTCGACGCGATGACGGCGTAAGCCCCCCGGTCCGAGTCACGATTCGCGACAAATCTCGGAACGACTCCGCGCCTACTGCCCCTTCACGTCATAAACCAGCAGCACATCCAGATCGCGAAGGAACAGTTTCCCATCCGCCACCACCGG
>JBGTJT010000640.1:0-4432 GCA_041744995.1 Pirellulales bacterium
GCGACCTGCGCCGTCGGGGCGGCCTTCGGTCCGATCGCGAAGCACAAACCTTGGCAGGTCGCGCTCGTCTGGTTGTTGGCGATCACGGGCCGAAGGCTGTTCGCCCGGTCGGCGATCCGGTTCGGAACGCCGCTCGCCTGCCTCGCCGCGGTCGGCGACCTCCATCTCTTGCCGTTGCTGGCGAAGGCGACGGTATCGATCGCGGGTTGCATCGTCGTCGCTCCGCCGCCGTTCATCGCGGGCCACGAAGTCATTTCGGCGCTCGCTTACCACGGCCTCGTACGATTCGCCCAACGAAACGGCACTGATAAAGTTCGCGTCTTGATGGTCCCGGCGGAACTCGCGCTGCTCGCGATAGGTGTGCCGGGGCCGGTATTTTTCGTGCTCGCTGAACCAACTATGCCAACGGGTCATGCGTTCGCCAAAGTCGATGCCGCGACTGCGATACCGATTGACATTAAAAACAAACAGCGGGTCGTAAACCTGCCGACGGACGGCGTAAGTCGACCAAGAGACATACCCACGGTTGACGTAACCGGCATCGTAGTAATCGCCAAAGTAATAGTGAGAATAGGTCGGTCGCACGAAGAGATGCAGATGAAGCGGTCCCAGATCAAGCACCACCCGCGGCCGATAGCGATAGGCGGGCTGCGTGTAGATCGTGGTGGTGAAATGCACCGGCGCGAACAGGTAACCGCGGGACCACAGCGGGTAGTCCCAGTAACCGCCACAAAGAACGTAACCGCGCGGCGTCCAGCGGTAATAATCGGGCACCCAGACGTAGTCGGTACTGCCCGCCGCCCAATGGCCCGGACGCCACACGTAATCTCGATCTCGATAATACCAGCAGCCCGGGATCCAAAAGTGCTCGTCGCTGGGCGCTGCGCTGGTTGGCCCTTGCTCAAGCGTTTCCGGCGGGGCGGGGAAATACGCGACTTCCACACGATCCGCAGCAATCCAAAAACCGCCGATCCATTGGTAGCCGTTGCCTACCTCGGCCCAGTAACCGGGCACCCAGTCGGAATCGACCGGAGGAACCCGCCACACGCCGCTGATCCAAATGAAGTCTTCTTGGACGTCGTCAAATTGCCAATAGCCGCCGATCCAGATGGCGTTCTCGTCCGCCGGCCGGTTTTCGGGTGGAATTTCTTCGACGGGCTGGGGAGGCGCATTGGTCACGATAACGCCCGGTTTCGGATCGAGACTAACCTGCTCGGCGAAGGCCTCGTGAACCGGACCGCGCGTCAACTCGACGTAGCCTGCTCCGTCGCCTCCCGCGGAGTCGAACGCGTCCAGTAAGTTGTCGACCCCGCCCTGCTGGGCGGCGACGGGCGACGAGGTCCAGACAACCGCGCAGACCGCCATGGCGACCACCGCCGTCGTACGATTCTTGGCTTGTGATGTGAACATCCTTCTTATCTCCTTGAAGTTACCCGGTCAGGCGCGATATCGGTCACTCTCGAAACGGCTCCCGGCGGACGCTGGCAGCGTCCGCCACGGGGGCTGGGCCTTTGCCAAATGGGCCAACGGAATGAGCAGGTCGATTTAAGGGAGCAATTGCCGTACCGGACGGACGACAACTTGCGCATTGGTCGATCGGGTGGCCCTTTCTGCCTGGGCCGGGTCGGCGGCTAGTAAGGGAAGTGTCACCATTTTGATCGCCCAACAGCTAGAGTGATCGCACATCGTCCTGCCTGGCACGGCTCGGCGGGAGCGACCGCAACCCAACGGTGGGACGCAAAAGTTAGTCGATAAAATGCTTGCAAACGCCCCCCTGCCGCGCGCACAATGGATGTTTGCGCTTGCTGGACTCGGATCTCGGCGGCTTCGAGTGGCCGAGCGAGTGGTTTGTTCAACCTAAATGGAGAGACGATTTCATGCCTCAAAATACGACAACAAGACGCGGCTTCCTGAAGGGAACCGCACTAGGCGCCGCCGGCGCAATGGCGGTTCCGTACTTCCCTTGGACCCAAAAGGCGTTTGCCAACGAAGACAAGAACGACCGGCCGCAAATCGGTTGCATCGGCGTCGGAAGCATGGGCACTGGCGACGCGCGGGGGCACGCCGGATTTGGCGATATTGTGGCGGTCTGCGACGTCGACTCCCGACATGCCGACCGAGCCAAGAACGACGGCAACATTGGCAAGGGCAAGGCCGACAGCTATGCCGACTACCGCAAGGTACTCGACCGCGACGACGTCGACGTGGTCAGCATCGTCACGCCCGACCACTGGCACGTGAAGATCGCCGTCGAAGCGCTGGAGGCGGGCAAGCACGTCTTCTGCCAGAAGCCGCTCACGCTCACGCTGGAAGAAAACCAACTCATCCGCAAGGCGTGCCAGAAGCACAAGGATTTGGTGTTCTTCATCGGCACGCAGCAGCGGAGCGACCGCGGCAGGTTCATGCGGGCAGTGAACATGGTGCAAAAGGGTTTACTGGGCGACATCAAGAAGGTGACCGTTGGCATCGACGGCAGTCCGACCGGCGGGCCGTTCCCGATCGCCGAGCCGCCGTCTCAACTCGACTGGGAAATGTGGCTCGGTCAGGCGCCGCTGGTGCCTTATCGCGAGAAGCGCGGCCACTACGAGTTTCGCTGGTGGTACGAATACTCCGGCGGCAAGTTCACCGACTGGGGCGCGCACCATGTCGACATCGCCTTGTGGGCGTTAAACCGTAACGGCGAAGGCCAAGGGCCGACCACCATCGACGGAACCGACGCCAAGCACCCGGTGCCGTTCGAGAAGGGGTATCCGACCGAGGACGACAAGTACAACACGTCGCACGACTTCGCCATCAAGTGCGGCTTCGACGACGGCGTGGAAATGGTCATCGACAGCCGCAGCGACAACGGCGTGTTGTTTGAAGGGACCAAGGGGAAGATGTTCGTCAATCGAGGCAGGATTTCCGGCCAGCCCGTCGAACAGAACTGGGACGAAGGCAAGTACACCGACGAGGACGTACAGGCCCTGTACAAGGGAAAACCGCACGAAGGGCATAAGCACAACTTCTTTCGCTGCATCCGCGAAGGGGGCCTGCCGGTGTCCGACGTCTATTCCCACGTGCAAGCGATGTCGGTCTGCCACTTGGCTGTCATCGCCGCCCGCTTCGGCCGCGTGATCAACTGGGATCCGAAGAACGAAAAGATCACCGGCGACGACGAAGCAGCCAAGTTCTTCGCCCGAGACAAGCGCAAGGGCTACGAGATTCTGGACGTAAGCTGAAAGTAGCTTGGGACCATTGTCCCGACCGGTCCGTCGGCGAGTGTATTGCCCGACGAACATTGGAATAGGCGAAAGGCTGCGCGCTTCGGCGCGCAGCCTTTTTTTGTTTGGCTTGCAAGTGGTGCCGTGGACGGACGCAAACCCCTTCTCCCACGGAGGCTGTGAAAAAATCGGCATCAAACATCAGCCGCAGGGCGCTAGCCCCCGGTTAGCGCAAAAATCCGGCCGCTAGCGCGGTGCGGCTGATGTTGTGGTGGCGACCCCTGCGTCAAGTCAATTTTTCCACAGCCTTTCCGGGAGAAGAATTTTGCTTCCGACGGCTGAAGAGTTTCAAATCTTCCTGTTTTCCGGATGAATCCATCGCCGCTGGCGGACAAACATAGGTAGAAGCACCTCAAGGGGCGTCGCCCCAGGAATCGTCTCGCATGGACAATACCGTTCGCGCCGAACAGTTTCAGCGCCTGGTGGTCGAAAGCCAGAGCAAGGTATTGGCCTATATCTATGCCTTGTTGCCCGACATGAACGACGCACAAGACATCCTGCAACAGACGATGCTGCAACTTTGGGAGCAATTCGACGAGTACGATCCGAGCAAGTCGTTCACCGCCTGGGCCTGCACGTTGGCCCGGTATCAAGTTCTTGGCTTCATTCGGGACAAACAGCGCGAGAGGACCGTGTTTAGCGACGAGCTTATGTCGAAACTGGCCGACCGAGTAACGGAACTGTCTCGCGATGACGATGCAGACGCCTATCGTGAAGCGCTCGCCAACTGCGAACGCAACTTGAAAGCGGCCGACCGCAGCCTGGTGAAGCAATGTTACCGGGAAGACGTAAGCGTTCAGCGCGTCGCGGAGCAGTTGAACCGGTCGCCGCAAAGCATTTGCAATTCATTGAAACGCATTCGGGGAGTGTTGTTCGAGTGCATCAAGCGGCGCTTGGCGCAAGGGGGCCGCGAATGACCTCGGATTTCCGGCCGTCCCGACGGTTGCGCGAGTTGGTCGATCTGGCATGCACCGACCAGTTGACCGAACAGCCCCGACTCGAACTCGATCAGTTGCTGCGCGAAAGCGATCAACATTGCGACTTTTACCTGGCCTACTGCCGGCTGCACGCCGAGGTCGCCCTGTTGACTCGGGCGGATCACGCCTCGCTCTCGGTGTTCGCGGCGGTTCAAGCGCAACTCGACTCGACGCCCTCGCCCGCCTCGTTGC
>JBGTJT010000641.1:0-16665 GCA_041744995.1 Pirellulales bacterium
GCAGCCGGGGACGCCGACGCATCGCGATGGCGTTGGCGGCAGTGCCGGCGGCCTTGTCGGCGGCGACTTTGACGCAGTATCTGACGGGGCGCGATTTCGGCATCGACCAACTACTGCTCGATCATTACATCACGACCGCGACCTCGCATCCTGGAAGAATGGCGCCGAACACGGCGTTGTGTCTCCTGCTGCTGGCGGTCGGCTTAGCGTTGGCCGCCGCCGCCAGTGAGCGGCGACGGAGTTTGCTGATCGCGGCCTCCTACCTGGCGGCGGGCGTTACCATTCTGTCGTTCGTCGCGGCGCTGGGTTACCTGGGCGGAATCACCACCGCTTACGCCTGGGGCGAATGGACGCGGATGGCACTGCATACCTCGCTGGGCTTGATCATTCTGGGCGCCGGCACGCTGGCCTATGCCATGCCGTCGGCCGGCCTGGGACGCAGCGGGCATCCGCTGCACACGGCCGTCTTCCTGGGCGTCGTCACCATCAGTTTCACGGCCCTGCTCGCCTTCGGCATTCGAGCCACCGTCGGAAATCCCTTCTGGCCGCGGGTGGGGTTGGTATTCGTCATCAGTATCGTACTGCTGTTGGCCGGAACGATGTACTTTCTGCTCAGCCAACTGCATCGCCGTTATCGATTGGAAATCGAGAATCGCCAGCGACTCCGCGCCGAGCAGGCGGCCGTTACCCACGCCACTTTGTTGCAGTCTATTTTGTCGAGCATCTCCGAGGGTGTCCTCGTTTGCGATCTGGCGGGCCAGGTGCTCGGCTGCAACGAAGCGGCCAAAACGTTGATTCATGCCGGCGTGGCGGACCTGCCGGCGCATCGCTGGATGGAAGAGTACCGCTGCCTCGACGGCGCCGACGGCGAGCCGATCGTTCCGTCGGAACTGCCGTTGGCCCGCGCCATGCGCGGTGAACGGTTCGACGCCGCGGAGATCTTCGTCCACCCTGCCGGTGGAAGCCCGGGCAAGTTGCTTAGTTTCAGCGGATCCCCATTGCACGACGAACGGGGCGCGGCGATTGGCGGGGTGGTCACCTTCCGCGACGTCACGGCCAGTCGGCTGGAGAGCGGCAAACTGAAGAAGCGGGTCGATCGCTTTCAACGCGCCGTCGAAGGGGCCGCCGACGGTTTATGGGACTGGGAGATCGCGTCCGGACAGTTGTGGTTCGCGCCGCGATTTGCCGCGCTGCTCGGTTACGAGCCGGACGAACTACCTAACTCGTTCGCCACTCTGGAGACGCGACTGCACCCGGAGGATCGGGATCGCACCCTCGCCGCGATGCGCCGCCATCTGCGGCAAGACGCGCCCTACGACATGGAGTTCCGTCTGCAAACCAAGTCGGGCCTCTATCGCTGGTTTCGAGGACGCGGCGCTACGCTCCGCGACGAGGCGGGAAAGCCGCTGCGAACCGCCGGATCGATTCAAGACGTGCATGAACTGAAACTCGCCCAGCAAGCGATCGCCGAGCGATCGAGAGAACTGCTGCAAGTGAACCAGGAATTGGAGCAGTTCACTTACACCGTCTCGCACGATCTGAAGAGTCCGTTGGTTACCATCTCCGGCTTTCTGGAAATGCTCGAGCGCGATCTGGCCCGTGGCGATCTGGCCGCGGTCGCCCTCCGCGTGGAGCGGATTCGCTCTGCGTCCGACCGCATGCGGCAACTGCTCGACGAGTTGCTGGCGCTGTCGCGGATCGGCCGGGTGGCGAACCCGCCCGAGGACGTGCCGCTGCTCGAGGTGGCCGGAGAGGTTCTGGAACTGTGCGCCATGGCGATCCATGATCGAGGCATGGCGGTTCTCGTCGCCGACGACTTGCCGGTGGTACGCGGCGATCGACTCCGTCTGCGGGAAGTGCTGCAAAACCTGGTCGAGAACGCCATCAAGTTCACCGCCGACCAGCCCCATCCGCGGCTGGAGATTGGCGTCCGATGGGATTCGACATCGAGCGGCGGGCAGCCGATTCTGTTCGTCCGCGACAACGGCATCGGTATCGAGCAAGAATACCGGGAACTGGTTTTCAACTTGTTCGAACAATTACACCGTGACAGCGCCGGCACCGGAATCGGGCTGACACTCGTCAAGCGGATCATCGAGGTACATGGCGGGCGAATTTGGATCGAATCGGCCGGGGCCGGCCAAGGGACTACCGTCTGCTTTACGCTTCCCGAAGCCGCCCCACTCGCCGCCCCCGTGGCGTTGCAGTCGAGGTCGTTGCAGCCGGCGTGAACATTCGCCCGGGCGCGAGTGTGACAATTCCGCACGCTTTGGCATTGCCGCGCTCGTGGGGGGCTTTAGAATGAGGGTATGAATTCCTCAGACCAACCTCGGCGGAGCAGCGATTCGCCGATGAATTTCGACCCCCTGCTGCTGCTCGTGGAAGATGATCCGGATCACACCCAATTGATTCTGGATAGTCTGCAAGAGCAGCAGGTGGGTGCCCGAACCGAACATGTATGGGACGGTCAAGCCGCACTCGACTATTTGAGCGAGGCGGTTGAGACCCCCCGCCGGCGAGAGATCCCCCATCTGCTGCTGCTCGACATGCGCCTGCCCAAGGTCAACGGCCTGGCCGTCCTGAAGCAGATTCGCTCGTTAATGAGCCTGCGCAACATGCCGGTGGTGATGCTCACCACCTCCGCGTCCCCGGCCGACGTCGACGCGGCCTATGCCCAGGGAGCGGACAGCTATCTCGTCAAGCCGTTCGAGTTCCACAAGTTCTGCGACGTGCTCGATGACTTGGGCCTTTCCTGGTTTCGATGGAATCGCTCCGCCGACGACGGGCCGCGCCGCTGAATGGCGCAACCGGCAGCAAAGCATGGCTAACCCCTCTGAGGAACCGGCCTGATTGCGCCTAATTTCTCTGTGGTCCATTCTTCCAAGCTATATTTGCTGGTCGGGTTTCCATATTCCGCCGATTGAAGCGGCGGCGTAGACGGGCATGCAGCGACCGAAGCTCGAGAGAGAATGCGTTCCAAAATACCCGGGGAGAAGCCGTTGATGTCACAAGATCGCCCTGTTCGCGTCCTATTGATTGAAGACGAACCCGACCATGCCCAGCTCATTCAAGGCTGGCTCGCCGACGCGGCCGGCGATGCGGTTCGCGCGGAACACATCGCACAGTTCGATGCCGGGTTGGAGGCGCTGCTCAAGCACCGTTACGACGCCTGTCTGCTCGACTATCGTCTGGGACCGCAAGACGGCCTGCGGCTTTTGGAAGCAGCAGTCGCCCAAGGATGCCGCACGCCGGTCATTGTGTTGACGTCGCAGGGAGACCACCAACTCGATCTCCGCGCCACCGAAGCGGGCGCCGCCGATTATCTCGATAAGTCGACGCTCAGCGGCGTGCTGTTGGAACGTTCCATTCGCTACGCCATGGCGACCCGCAGGCTGGAGGCGGAACGCGAGCGGCTGTTGTCGATCGTTGAAGCCACCACCGATTTTGTCGGCACCGTCGATCTACAGGCTGATCAGGTGGTCTATCTCAATCAGGGTGGACGGAAGCTGGTGGGGCTGGACCCGGAACAGGATCTCCGCGAGCTGCGCGTCAGCAATTTGCATCCGCCGTTGGCGCTGGAACAGATGCTCCGCGAGGCGTTCCCCGCGGCGGCGACCAACGGCGTATGGGCCGGCGAAACGATGTTTCGGCATCGCGACGGCCGCGAGATTCCCATTTGGATGGTGCTGATCGCCCAGTGCGACGCGGAGGGACGGGTCGAGTACTTCTCCACGATTTCGCGCGATCTGACGGCCCGCAAACAGACCGAGACGCTGCTCCAGCAATCGGAGGCCCGCTTTCGCCAGTCGCAGAAACTCGAAGCAGTGGGCCGCTTGGCGGGCGGCATCGCCCACGACTTCAACAATATCCTGACCATCATTACCGGCTATTGCGACCTGCTGTTGCAAGACTTGCCGCCCGACGAAACCATGCACGAAGAGGTAAGCGTGATTCAGGAAGCGGCCCGCCGTGCCGCCGAGTTGACTCGGCAGTTGCTCGCCTTCAGCCGCAAGCAAATGCTCACTCCGGAACTGGTTGATCTGAATGCGGCCGTTGCCGAGGCCCAAAAGATGCTCCGCCGTCTGATCGGCGAGGATATCGATTTGACCATCCAGCAGGATCCCCGCCTCGGTCCCGCCAAGGTCGATCCGGGGCAATTGCAGCAAGTGCTGTTGAACCTGGCGCTGAACGCCCGCGACGCCATGCCGCGGGGAGGAACCTTGTTGCTCGCCACGCGACGGGTCGTGATCGATGCGGTCGGGACGGACCCGCACACTCTGCCGCCGGGCGCCTACGCGGTCGTTTCGGTGCGCGACACCGGTTGCGGGATGGACGAGGCAACCCAGGCCCGCATCTTCGAGCCGTTCTTCAGCACCAAGGGCGAAGGCGAGGGGACCGGCTTGGGGCTGCCCACCGTGTTCGGCATCGTGACTCAAAGCGGCGGCCATATCGCGGTCGAAACTGCGCCGGGAGAAGGAACGACGTTTGACGTATTCCTGCCGGAGGCGCTTGCCGACGATGTCGTCGAAGGCGTTGTCGCGCCGCCGCAAGCGGCTTCCCGCGTCGGAAACGAAACCATTCTGCTGGTCGAAGACGAGCCGACCGTTCGCGACGTCGCCAAACGCATCTTGGAGAAGCACGGCTATCGCGTGCTCGAGGCGAGCGACGGCGACACCGCGCTGCGGCTGGCCAAGGAGTATCCCGACCGCATCGACCTGTTGCTGACCGACGTCGTGATGCCCGGCTGCAGCGGAACGGAACTGGCGGCGCGGCTCCGTCCGGCCCGACCGTTTACCCGAGTTCTTTTCATGTCGGGTTACACCGACGACGCCGTCGTCCGGCACGGCGTGCTGGCGTCGGAATCGTCATTCATCCAGAAGCCGCTGTCGGTCGTCGAACTGACCCAGAAAGTTCGCGAGGTGCTGGAACAAGCCCCTCGCGGCATGATCTTTTCGGCGGAACCGGTCCCACGGCCATTCGGTGTTCGCGGCGGCGTGCAGGCGCCTCTTTGCGAACCGATCCCGGTGTGAACCGCAATATTGACTTACTCGCCGGCCAGTCGCCGCTGGATGTAGTCTTGCCGCTGTTGCTTCTCGGCGGCCAAGGCGGCCAAGCGTTCGTCGGTGCCGGGCAGCACGTACGGCGCCACCCATAACGAATACTTCTCGATCTCGGCGCGGCTTTCGTTGCCGATCTTGCGAATGGTCAGGCAGGCAGGACAGGTGGCCACTTCGTGGCCTCCCGTTTCCTCCAGCGCCGTCAGCCAATCGGCGGCGTTGGTGTAAACATGCGTTCCGAGTTCGCCTTCGTCGGTGACATAGAATCGCGGATCGGACCAGATGAACACATACGCCTCGCGTCCGCCCGTCGGCTTGCCCGGACAGTCCGGATTGGTGCAAGTATAGGCGGGCCAGGCGATCTCTCCATTGCGCTCATCGACAAACAGCCCGCGGTTGCCTGGGGAGATAATCTCCTTCCCTGTCTCGGTCAGATAGAGTTTGGGGAGGCTCTGGATTTCGGTTTCGATCTCCTCCAGCGGGCGAGGCTTCGGTTCGGCACAGCCGGCGCAGCAGAGTGCGACCAGGCACACAACGGTGGCAATGCCGGATAGGCGTGGCGGTCGTCGTCGCGGTGGGTTCTGGTACATCAATCGCCTTGCTCTTTTCGCATCGAGCACATCCAGCGGACCAACGCCTTGTTAATAGTTTCCGGTATAGGGATCGCCACTGTAGGAGGAACTGCCGGTCACCGCCGCCGCGTCGCTGGGGGTCATCCGCAGCGCGCTGGCCGGGATGTCGCTGCGGGGGACGCCGGAACCGACACGTTCCCACATCACGCGGAGATGGTTGCCTCCAACTTCCCACTGTTGCAGCCGGACCTCCAAGTCGACCCATTCGCCGGCGGTCATTTGGAACGTGTTGCCTGCCGTCCAGCCGTAGGGCGGGCCGTTCCACCAGGTCTGGGCAAACACCTGCTGGTAACCAACCGTGATCCAGCAAAAGTCGTCGTAACTGCACCACAAGCGATAGGTGCCGGTCGTCTCGGCGCGAATCTGGCCCCGCCATAACACCGAAAACGACGTTTGCGGGTTGCTGAATGGATTCTTGGGATAATAGAGACCAACTGGTCCGCCGGCATACCCGCTGCCGAACGGCATGTTGAGGTCTTTGTCCACTCGCGCCACATGCACCGGACCCGACCAGTTGCCGGCGCCTCGTCGCGCCGACGGACGGTACTCGGCATACAAGCCGGGGATGGTCTGTTCCTCGGGCATTTCGCTAGCCGGCGGCGTGCGGGCCGGCACCCAGTAGAACGGATAGGGATACTCTTCCTTGTTGTACTCCGGGTCGGTGGCCGTATAGGTTGGATAGCCGCCGCTGCTGCCGGTGATCGTGCCGCTGGCGTCGCTGACCTCGCCCTTGCAGGGATCGGCCTCGTCGGGACCGATGCCCGCCACCCGGCCGTCATAATACAGCACGTTGGCCGTGCCCATGTGGCGGAAGTCGGCGTTCGTTTCCCAGTCCTCACAACGGTCGAATGCCGGGACCAGGGATATTTGCGCCGTCGGGGCGTTGTAGTCGAGCATCACAATTTTGTTGGCGTCGCCGGGGCCTAACAGCAAATCGTACTTGTTGTTCATCCCGTAGCCACGGCTCTGGTCGGAATACTCCGGGCAGTAATGGACCGTTTTGTTCTGATCCAGGTACGGCTCCAAGGCGGTCCGCCAATTGGCAGAGTCGATCTTCTCCTCGCTGGCCGCGGCCAACGCGATGCCGATCTGGTGCAGGTTGTTCGCACAAGCGGTCTTGCGAGCCGAAGCTCGCACCACTTGAATCGCCGGCAGCAGCAGCGCCATCAGCAAGGCGATGATGGTGATTACCACAAGGAGTTCCACCAAGGTGAAACCATGTAGGGGCCGGGTACTGCGCCTGCTGCGAAGGGGAATCGACCTGCGCGCTTGACCGATCACTGCAGCGCAAACCTCACGGTGCTGTATCAACATCCGGAAACCTCATCAGAATTTCAAAAAAGACAACTGAGCAGCCGAACGGCTGGTGATAAGATTGTTATCGCGAATTTTATAATTTTAACGCAAATTTCAAGACTACCTCCTTAATAAACAACATCCGCTGGTGAAATCCAGACAAAACACTGTTATTAAGAGACGCGATTGCCCGTGTGGATCCTCAGACGGCGATACCACTGCAATTCACTATCTTTAAGCTAACGGTAATTTAACAGAAACACAAGTTGTAGTATGCGCAAAATGACCTATACACTGCGCAATTTTGGCGGGTTTATCCCGCCAGCAAGGGGGTGCATGTCGGAAATGCGACGCTTTCCGTTTCTTGTGCCATGTTGGAGTTCTCACTTGATCCACAAACCGGCCGCCAGCAGCACCAGTCCCAGCGCCACCCAGTCGCGCCGCGTCCATCGGTCGCTGCGGGCGTTGAACCGCAGCCAGTTGAGCAGCGCGCCGGTCGGGCAGCCGTAGCGGCAGTAGGCCATCGGCACGAACAGCGACGCGACCAGCCCCACGACCGCCACCGTGATCGTTGCCCAGCCGGCCACGTAAAACACCCAGGCGTCAAACGGTTCGATGTCAACTAAGCTAAACGGCAGCAGCAACATGGCGACCAGCACGCACCACGCCAACAACAGCGGGGGAATCGTGTGCAAAACCGCCGCCGCCTTGGGCGGTACCGTCATCTGCCACGGCAGCCGCTTCTTGATCAACTGCTGCACCGCTCCATGCGGGCAGAGATGCGAGCAATAGATGTTGCGACGGGTCGCCACCGGAATGACGAGCGCGGCGCCGGTCAGCAGCAGCAGTCCGCCGGCGGTTCGCCACGGCACGCCTGCCTGCGCCCAGCCGACCAACATCGCCTGCGAAAGCATGTCGCCGTTGATCAAGCCAAGGTAACCGATCAACAGCAATTGAAAGCCCACGCGTAGCCACTTGTTGGCCCGCAGCGAAGTCATGCCGATCAGCAGCCCTAAGACAATCACTGCGCCAGTGCCATAATCGCGAAACGTCCACGCCAGCCACGGTTTGGGCGGCGGCGGTTCCGTCTGGGCCGCCTGCTGAAGCGCCTCGGCGGCGGCGATCAATCCTTCGGCGACCGCCATGCTGGTCATGGTGGCGCCGGAGACCCCTTCGATCTCCGCCTCGGCCAGGTCGAGCCAGGCCAGTTCCTCCAGCGTCATGCCGTTGAACAGCGTGAGAAAGTACCACTCGTCCTCGGCCACATAGCCGACGTATGGTTCGTTGTCGTAAGACTTACGCAGCCGGATACCGACAATGCGGCCTTTTGGATCAAGCCCGATCAGCGTTTCGGTCGGACCCTGGTAGCCGACGATGTTGTCGGCCGCCGGCGAAGTCCGCAGCAGTTGGCCCAACGGGGTGCCCTGTGGGTCGTGTACTTCCCAGAGTGACGCATGTCGATCCTGCTGTCGGACCGCGGCGGCGTCGGGAAACAGCAGGCGGGCGTCTTCGGCCGTCAACGGTTCGGGAAAGCGGAACGAGCGCCGTTCGCCCCCTAAGCGCAAGGCGATTCCCTCCTGAATTGCCATGCTGGTGAGCGTCGCCCCTGAGACCGCATCCACTTCGCTCATCGCAGCAACCGCCTCCGTTGGAGGCAGTCCGATCAGAGGCGCCAGCATCTTATTGACAGGCTCCACTTGCCGCACATGGTCGCGGGTGTCGCGGCTGCTGAGAATGGCAAAACCGGCGATGCGGCCATCGGTGTCCAGCCCAATCAGAGTATTGGTGGGACCGGAAAAGCCGACGATGTGATCGGCCGTCGGCGAGGTCTGAATCACGCGGCCCAGCACATTGCCTTTCGCGTCCACCACGGCGCGCCCGTCGTCGCCGCTTGCCGGTTCGCTCAACGCGGCGGCCGTTGAAAAGATCGCTTCCACCGCCGACAGATCCAACTCCAACTTCGCGCCGCTGGGCTGCGCGGCGAGATGCTGCCGATACTTGAAATGAATCAGCAGCAACACCATCGCCAACAGCGCCAAGCGGCAGCCATGGACCGCGATCCCCCGGGCGCGATGCTTGCTCGCCTGCTCGCTCATTCCACTCGCAGCACTTGAATGGCGTCGGCATGCACATTGCCGCCGGCGCCGTCGGACAACACCTCGACGGCGACCGTCTGATCCTTCTTCAGGTCCATCTGTCCCAGCGAGATGAACGATTCGTCGATTGGCGGCTGCTTGGTCATATCGAGCCGCAGTTCCTTCGACTTGCCCTCGGTGTGAAGCTTGACCAGCACGTTCTTGCCGCGGTTCTCGTGTGCCAGGTAGGCCAGGCGAATGTCGAAACGGCCCGCTTGGGGCGGCTTGACCTCGAAGCGGATGGTCGCGCCGCTGTCGCCGCCGGCGTAGAGATAGCTCCAGCCGACGTAGCCCTTCAAGCCGGTGCCGGCCTTCCAGGGACCGGACCGCTCGGCGTCGACGTCGTCGATCACGATGCCGTCCAGCCGTTCTGGATCCAGCCCGGTGGGCGGACCATGCTCGCCGGCCGCCGGCGTGGCATTGTCGGGAATCTCAAGCTCGTCTCTGACCGTCGACCGCCGCGCCTTGCCCGGCAACTTCAGCAGCTTGTCCATCTCGTCCCAATGCTGTTCATACACGTCGCGAGGGTCGCAATCGTGCAGCACACACAGGCTGGCCGCCCGGCCGACCACTTCGCCCATCATGCCGCAGGTTTTCATCACCCGCACCGTGCCGAGCGCCTCATGAGTGACGCTGATGCAGCGGCCGGCCATGAACAGATTGCCGATGTTGCGGGAATAGAAACAGCGGTACGGCACCGGATAGCCAAAGCTGCGATCGACCCGGCGGTCGTGGACGGCGATGGCGATAAAGGGATTGTCGGGATACTTCTTTGCGTACTGCTGCTTGGGATAATGCAAGTCGATCGACCAAGTGCTCGGCACGCAGCCGTCGGGGAATTGCTTCTTGTTGACGATGTCGTCCTGGGTGAGCACCACGTCGCCCATCAGTCGGCGCGACTCCCGCGGTCCGCCGATGAAGGCGATCCAGGTGAGGTAGGCGTTCTTGTGCTTGTCCGCCCCGTCGCGATTCTTCATGGCGTTGAAGGCGCCGTACACGGCTCGCAAGTTCCAATCGCGAATGCTTTCGGCCTCGTCAATGGGATGCTTGTCGTAGCCGCTTTCCCAGAACCACTGCCCGTGATGGTCGCGCGGGTAGGGGAAATCCTTCATCTCCAGATCAAGCGCCCAGGGCGTTTCGGGAAATGCCACGGGCGCCTTTCCCTCGGCCCAGGCCCACATGTTGCTCATGCCCATGCGGCCCTCGGGCGTCATGTCCCAATCGGCGCCGGCCAGATGGCCGACCGTGCCGTGGCCGGTGCAATCGACGTACAGCCGACCGGTAAACTTTTTGTGCTCGCTGGTCCGGGTGTCGAAGGCGTGGACCCCGGTGATCCGTTCGTCTTGGGTGTCGACCTGGTAAGCGTGATGGTTGAGAAATAGATCGATGTTCGGTTCGGCCCGAACCAGTGCCTCCTTCTTGGCGTCGCCGAATTCCTCATAGGTGCCCGGCGACTTCTTGGCGCTATCGGCGAACTCCTCGACGATCTCGCCGACCCGCGGATACTTGCCGCGACGGATCAGGCCCATCGACCACACCCGTACCTCGCTGGAGCCGTTGCCGCCCAAAACGGGCCGGTTCTGGATCAGCGCCACCTTGCAGCCCATCCGCGCCGCGGAGATGGCCGCCCCCATGCCGCTGTAGCCGCCGCCGACCACGACCAGGTCGTAGCCGTCGTGCAGGGCAGGCTCCTGCGGCAAACCTAGCAGATCGCGGCGCCAGGCGGGAAGGATCTGTGATTCGTTCGGCGGCGGCGAGTCGCCGGTGGTGAAGTAGATGGCGTCGCAACGGCCGGCGAAACCAGTCAGGTCGCGCAGCGCCAACTTGACCTGTGTGTCGTCGATCTTGACCTTGCCGCCGTCGTGCCAGAACCACTGCGCGCCCTTGGTGCCGAACGGCTGCTTAAGCGGCTCGCCGTTGACGAGCACTTGAAAGCGTCCCGGCGTGCCGGGCGCCTTCCATTGGGCCACCCAGTCCTTGGTCCGCACGAACACGCGGTACTCGCCCGCGGCGGGAAATTCGACGGTCGTGGTCGCGTCGTCGACCGGCCGGCCCAGGCCGTGGGCCAACAGATAGGGTGATCCCATATTCTTGATGAACTGGGTATCGAGCTTCCAACCGCCATGCTCGTCGAAGCTCTCGGCCTCGACCAACACCTCGTGCGCCGCTAGCGGCGCGGCGGCGAGCATGAACAACAGGGACAACGTGAAGCAGGCGAGTTTCATGGCAGGGTTCCGGTCTAGCGGGGTTGGAGGTTGCTTGAGGAAGGAGCCACGCCAACTACCAGGCGAGCGAGGCGGGAATGTCGATGTCGATTTTCGTGCTTTTCAGCGGCAGGTCGATCGTGGTGCGGTATTCGGGGCAAAGCATGCGCCCTTCGGCCAATTCTCCCTCGGCCGCGCCGCTAAGGCAAATCGCCCGTATCTGATGCGGCCCTCCCACGACTCCCTTGCCGGAAAGGGTGCGGTAGCTTCCGTTGGCGATGTCGGCGTAGCCGGCCGGGCCTTTCCGACCGGCGGCGGCGTCTGGTTCAAATATAACACGCCCCGCCGGTACAGGTCGACCTTCGTAGGTGACGCGGCCATGGATTTGGTAACGGGGCGGGCCGTCGTCGCGGCAACCCACCAACGCCAACAGCGCCAGGGCAACAGCCGCAAGATACGGAATGTCTTGTCGGTTCTTCATTATTTCTATTGCGGCGAAAAGCCTCCCAGGGGCAGGCCGTCGTTGATCGCCCCCAGCGAGCGATAGGTGGCCAGGTCGATGTGCTCGCCGATGAACTGCACGCTGCCATCGGCCAGAGCGAAGTGGGCGCCGCCCGGATGGTGGCTGCCGAAGGTCGACGTGCAAACATGCGCCGCCCAACCGCCATTCGACGGTCGAAAATCTGACGAGTTGATCCCTTCCATCGCCGCGCACAGCCCGGAGGGCAACGCAAACTCGCCGCCGTTGCCCCACACCCGCAGGCCGGTGTCCCAACTGGTGTACGGCACCGATGGCTTTTCGGCGCGGATGTGCGGCGCGTAGCGTGTTTCTCCCAGCATGATCACGTTGGTCGTGCCGTCGCTGATGTCGGCGATTCGCACGCGGGAATTGTTGTGGAACACGCCGTTGTGAAAGAACACCCGGCGGCTGTCGGCCGGGGCGGTACACTTGGGCGTGGCCCCGCCTCCCTGGCAGCCGTAGTAGTTGGTGTGCGGGGTAGTGTCGTCGGCGTCCGGATCGGACGGACAGTGGAAGTGGCTGTTCACCGAGAACTGCACGTCGAAGTTGTCGGCCGTGGTCACCCAGGAGGTGCCGGCGAACGTGCCTTGGAAGTCGTAGCGGTCGTAGAGGTTCTTGCCTTCCAGATACGGCAGTATCAGGATCGCCCAATTGGGGCCGGAGTCGGTGCTGGGGCTGCCATTGAGCTTGCAATTGCTGACCGGCAGCTTGGTAATTCCGCCGGGCGGAAACGTGCCGTGCGTGGCATGGTAGTTGTGCAGCGCCAGGCCCAGTTGCCGCAGCTTGTTGCTGCACTGCAACCGCCGCGCCGCCTCGCGAGCCGACTGCACCGCCGGCAGCAGCAGGGCAATGAGAATGCCGATGATGGCGATCACCACCAGCAGTTCGACCAGGGTAAACGCTCGGGGATTGGATGAGTTGCGGCTTGGCATGTCGTTGTCCGAATCCGTTATCACGAGGTCACGCCGAACCTCCGAATGATCGGGCGTGTTGCTGTTCAGCAGACCATCGGGTTGGCGCCTTACTTCCTGTTTACGAATGGATTGTCGGTCAGACTGCGCGATCTTCTGCCACGCAGTCCGCCCGCCAGCATTAACAACCCGACTCCCGCACCGATCAGGGCGAACGTGGAGGTCTCCGGAACCTGGACCACAAACAGCCGCGGGGCAAAGTTCGTTCCATTGGCGATGTCGAATTGCCGCGATCGGAAACCATGCACCGTGCTCAAGCTGAAATCCCCGCCGGTGTCGCCCGTCGTCGCACGCGTGAAGATCAGCGTTGCCAGGCCGTCCGTATCGCTGGCAAGAAACGCGACCAGTCCCGGCAGATCGTCGGCGGTGAGCATTATTTGGCGGTCGGGGCTGCCAAGGAGAGTGAATTGGCCAAGCAATGTGGCGCCTCCCAACATAGCGGCCCCGTCAGTGGTGTCGTTCTGCGGAGCATTGGCCCAGGTAATTCCGCCCAATCCGCTCTCAATCCAACTTTCACCGGCATCGCCATCCGCAAGGCCGAACACGTTAAACGTCCATTGATTGGCTGACGCGTCGAAATCGCCGCCGTCAAAGTCGGCCGTTAAAGCCAGACGGGCGTCGATAATTTTGCCAGGGTCGACACCACTCAGGTCGAATCGCGTATAGGCTTTCCGGTCAAACGAACCGGTACTGTTCTTCACTTCCATGACCTGATCGCTGCCGAAGTTCGTCGTTGGCGAGCCGCCCGAGACATGGGCGTCCGCGACAAGGGGAAGTTCCGTCACGTCCAAAAAGGGCGTCACGTCTCCCCACGTCGTTCCAAAGCGAAAGCCGTCGTAAGCGGCCGTCTTGTTGGCATCGAAATTGACTGTCCGCAGGCGAAACGTGTCGAGGGCCCGGCCGGACAGCCCGCCCGATTGATCCAACGAATGCGTGTTCTGGACGAGCGTAGCTATACCGGCCGCCGACTCGGACGAGAGGTCGGTCGGATTGAGCCAGACCGAAATACGATCGACCGCCGAGGAGACGTTGATTTCCGCCTTGAGAACGAAGAACATCGTCTCATCGGGCACGTAGGTCGGCGCGACCGTGAAATCCGTGTTGGCGACATTCCCGGTCGATCTGGCCCTCAGTCGCACCTCGCCTTGGTTCACCCCCCATTGCAAGCCGAACGTCCCGGCAGGCAAGTCGCTGACGAGGTCGAGCACTTGCATCATGGCGAACCCTCCGCCGCCGCCCAACGCACCCGGTGCCGGGGCGGAGATCAGCCCGCTGAAATACAGTACATTGTTGCCGGTTGCCGCCACGTTGTAATCCAGTTCACGGGTGGCCAGCCGGTCAGAGTTGTTGGGATTGAAAAGCTGAAAGGCCCCACCGGAACTGTCGAGCACTTGCGAACCGGTGGTGTAGCCCAATCCAGAACCGGTTGGATAGTAGAACGACGAGTTGGCGGTCCAAGCATTCTGAAAGCCGGTCACCGACGGATTCTGTCCATTGAGATTGGTGGTCACCGAGTACCCACTTCCGCCAACGGCAACCTCCTCCACCGCCACCGGCGCCGCGCCGGCGAGAGTTGCTCCCGCCAGCAGCAGGAACGGCGAGCAGAAAACGGCGAGCGGCCGAGCAATGCTTGGGATCATACGATGGACCTCAACACTTGATGAAGGTTATGACGAGAATGTCGTTGCGAGCAGACACGCCCGCATGTAGGTCACTCCCGAAGTGGAACGAATCTGCCGGAATTATTCAAAAAATTACGTTGAGCCTCCCGCGTCCCCTCTTCTGGACGAATGATAACGGCCACAATGAGTGCGATGAGCACGATACTGCTGTTGCCTGGCAGGAACATTTTTTCGCGACCGGCGGCAGATATCGCAACAATCGGGAGTTAAACCTACAACCACCGTCCCAGATTCATCGTATCCGCCATGCCCGAGCCGTCTCCCAAGCCGATCAACACCGCCGCCGCCGACTCGCAGGAGCAGTTTGTCGCCCTGATGAACCAGCACCAGTCGCGGCTGAGCGCCTTTATCGAGTCGCTGGTGCCCGACTACCAGGCGGCCCTCGATCTGCTGCAAGACACCAACCTCGTGCTGTGGCGGAAGCGGGAGCAGTTTCAGCCGGGCAGCAACTTTTGGGCCTGGGCCAGCACGGTCGCCTATCAGGAGGTGCTGCACCATCGCCGCTCGTTCAGTCGCAGCAAGGTCGTGTTCAGCGACAAGCTGGTCGAGCAATTGGCCGACGTCTCGCGCGAGCGACTTGAAACTCACGACGATCGCTGCCGGCTGTTGCGGCTCTGCCTGCAGGAACTGCCCGAGCGGCAACGAACCACGGTCGAGCGGCGTTATTCCGAGGCGGCCTCGGTCGGGGCGATCGCGGCCGAGCAGCAGACTTCCGTCAATGCCATCAGCAAGCAGTTGCAACGGGCGCGGCTGGCCTTGCTGCACTGCATCGAGCGCAAATTGGCCGAGGAGGAACCGTCGTGACGGAACCCTCCAACCACACCGATCGCCTGGGTCACTTGCTCGCGTCGCTGGTCGATCGCGGCCTGTCGCCGCCGGAGCGCGACGAACTGGAGTTGTCGCTGCTCGATTCGCCAGCGGCACAACAGCAGTATGTCGACTACATCGCGGTCCACTCGGAGCTGTCTCGCATTCATTGCCAGGTCGGCCCGCTCCCCTTCGAGGCACAGGGGGCCGACGATGCGCCGCCCGAGCGGCTGGTCGAGCGAGTCCGCAATGCGGCTGACTACTGGTGGGGCGAGGCGGTGCATGTCGCCTCGCAACCGATTTCGTTGTCGATCGTAGTTGCCGGGCTGTTCGTCACGTCGATCGTGCTGTCACTGGCGCTGATCATGATGCCTCCCGCGGACACCGGCGACGTGGCCGCATTCGATCGCGATCAGTTTGTAGCCAGGGTCATCAGAACGCAAGCCGCCCAATGGTCCGCCCGATCGGACATCGAACCGAACAGGGTGACCGATCTGCTCCGCGGCCAGCGGCTGGAGCTACAGGCCGGCCTGGCGGAGATCGAGTTCGACTCCGGCGCCCGTCTGGTACTGGAAGCCCCGGCCACGCTGGTTGCCGAAGACAACAATGCCTGCCGGCTTGAAGTCGGTCGGCTCGTGGCGCGTGTTGAACGCGCCTCGGCCAAGGGCTTTGTCGTGGAAACCCCGCTGACACGGGTGGTGGACCTGGGAACCGAGTTCGCCGTGGACGTCGCCACCGACGGCGAGACCGAATTGCACGTGTTCGAGGGAGAGGTCCAAATCGGCGGCCGGGGCGGTCTGAGTGCGCGGCGCGTCGCCGCGGGAGAATCGCGGCGGATTGCGGCGGCGGCCGGTGGGCAGGTGACGATGGCTTCGATCGCCGCACCGACGCATCACTTCGTTCGGGCAATCGTGCCGCCCGCCTGGAAGCCCGACGTGACGCTCCGCCCCGAGTGGGACACCTTCGTCCTCCGCGAACAACCGACCGCCGGCCATGCCGCGGCGAGCGAGCTGTTGGTCAAGCACAACAGTGCCGACCCGCGGTGGGAGCGGGAGGCCTGGCTGCGGTTCGATCTGACGGAGGTCGAACGCCAACGATTAGCCTCCGCACGGCTGGTATTGCACCTCGGAAACGGCATCCGCCACGGCGACGGCTCGGCTGTCATTCTGCACTGGGACTTCGAGGTGTTGGCCGTCGACGATGATGTTTTAGACGACCTGCCGGCGAACGGTATCACCTGGAGCAGCACGCGGCCAGCGAAATCGCTTCGGCCGGTGGCCCGCTTCCGCCTGGCCGACGAAACGCCGCCAGGGCACGCGGTGACCATCGGCGGGGTCGACCTGACCCGCTATCTGCGCGAT
>JBGTJT010000642.1:0-17509 GCA_041744995.1 Pirellulales bacterium
CGGCGTGACACGGACCGCGCCATTGGTTCGTTCCCAGGTCCGCATTGTCGCGGGCGACTGGCCCGCGGCGGGCGAGCTGCTTGTCGGACGCCTGGCATATTCCAAGCTCGGCGGCCGCGAAGCCGATCTGGCGATTGGCCAAACGGTCACCTTCGACGGCCGACAATGGCCTGTATCCGGAGTGTTCGCGGCGGACGGATCGGCCTTCGAGTCGGAACTGTGGTGCGACCTGGAAACGATGCAGCTTGCGCTCAAGCGTCAGGATATCAGCCTGGCGGCGTTCAAGCTCAACCCGGGCGCATCGATGACGGATATCCAGATGTTCTGCGCCGAACGTCCCGAGTTGGAGTTGAAGGCCGTGCGGGAATCGGAATACTACGCCAGTTTGCAACAGCACTATCGGCCGGTCCGCATGCTTGGCTGGGCCATGGTCTGGATGATTGCCGGCGCCGGCGTGTTCACCGGCTTGAACACCATGTACGGGGCCGTGGTTGGCCGCATGCGAGAATTGTCGACGCTGCAAGCCATTGGATTTCGTCGCGCGGCGATCACGCTCAGCCTGATTCAGGAGTCGACGCTGCTGGCAACTAGCGGGTCCTTGCTTGCTTGCCTGCTGGCCTTTCTGCTGGTCAACGGAACGGCGGTGCGATTCACGATGGGTGCCTTCGTGTTGAAGGTCGACAGCGTCGCCGTGTTGATCGGCTGCGCTACGGGCCTGGTGTTGGGAGTCGTCGGCGCGCTGCCGCCGGCGATCAAGGCTATGCGAGCCTCGATTGTCGACGGCATCAAAGCGATTTAGTTTAATCAGAACGAGATAGGAACATGGCATCGTCAGTCGATTTAAGCCAACTAGCAGTCGATCGCAAGTCGCGGTCCACCGTCGAAGTGCAAGCGCCGCCGCATCGCTGGTTCAGTCGATACGTGCTGCCGCTGTTGCTGGTCGCTACGTTCTGCGGTATGTTGCTCTGGTCCGCCCGGGCGTCGCTTCTGCCAGCCAAGCCGGTGTCGGTCGTACCCGTGGTGGTAACCCGTGCCGAAGTGCGACAATCCGGAACGGCCATGTTTCAGGCCGCGGGTTGGATCGAACCGAGTCCCGCGCCGGTGCTGGCTTCTTCGCTATACGAGGGGATGGTCGACGAGGTATTTATCGTCGGCGGTCAGGCGGTGGAGCGGGGCGAGGTGATCGCCACGTTGATTGACGCCGACGCAAAAATCGCCCTCGGCAAAGCGGAGGCGGACGTGGCGCTGCTCGAATCGGAGGTCGAAGCGGCCCAGGCCGAGTTGACCAGCGCCGAATACGCCCTCGCACATCCGTTGCAGTTGCGGGCCGATCTCGGCCAGGCGGAGTCGGCGGCGGCGGCGGTGGAGGCGGAACTGGCTAAAATGCCCGCCGAACTAGAAGCCGCCGAAACTCAACTCGCAATCGCCGAGCGGAACGTGCAACTCACCAGACGAGCAGGCAACGCAATCAGCGGGCAGGTCTTGCGGGAGGCGGAAGCTACGCTGGCCGCGGCCAAGTCGACGCTTGAGGGCCTCCGCCAACGTCGGCCGGTGCTGAGCCGGCAACTTGACTCATTACAAAACAAACGCGAAGCCGTTGCCGAATTGCTCCGTGAACAGCCTGAAAGTAAACGCCGGTTGGCTGCCGCAAAGGCCGGCCTTAAGACCGCCAATGCGCGCCTGGATCGTGCTCGTCGTGATGTTGAGACGGCGCAACTTAATCTCCAGCGATGCACCGTGCGGTCTCCCATCACGGGGCGGGTGCTGTCGGTCAACGCGTATCCGGGGCGACGACTCTCGGGACTTAATCCGCATTCCGAGGACGGGTCCAGCGCGGTCGCCACGCTCTACGATCCTCGCAAGCTGCAAGTCCGCGTCGATGTGCGTCTGGAAGATGTTTCACAAGTGGTGCCGGGGCAAGCTGTCGAGGTCGAGACGGCGGCCCACGGCGAGAAGCTACTGGGCGAGGTGATCTCGGTCACTTCATTGGCCGACATCCAGAAGAATACGTTGCAAGTGAAGGCGCTGCTGCTCGATCCGCCAGACGTCGTCCGGCCTGAGATGCTGGCGCAAGTTACCTTTCTCGCTCCCGAGTCGCCCACCTCCAGTGACGAAAACGAATCGCCGCGACGGCTGCTTGTCCCGCGAGACCTGGTGCGGCAAGCCGATGGGGGCGACCATCTGTGGATCGTCGATCCGGTGACCAGGTCGGCCAAATGGCAATCCGTTCAACTGGGCCGCGCAGGGACTGATCAGTTAATCGAGGTCGTTCGCGGATTGACGCCGACCGACAAGCTGATTAGCCGCGGCGCGGAAAGCCTTGTCAACGGCGATCGACTGCGGGTGATCCGCGACAACGGTCCGTCGAAAACCAACGCGGTGGCGACCGCGTCGACAACCCATCAGACCGCGAGTGCGGTTCAGGAATAACCACGCCGGGAGCCAATCATGGCATTGACCGAAGTGATTGACGTAACCAAGCGATACCGTAGCGGCGACGAGACCATTACTCCGCTGGACGAAGTCAGCCTCCGTGTCGAACGGGGCGAGTTCGTCTCTCTGATGGGCGCCAGCGGCACCGGCAAGAGTACGCTGCTCAACCTGATCGCCGGCATCGATCAGGTCACATCCGGTTCGATCCTTGTGGACGGCGTCGATATCACCAGGCTCTCCCGGCCCAAGTTGGCCGATTGGCGGGCCGCCCACATCGGCTATGTGTTTCAAACGCATAATCTGATCCCCGTGCTCACCGCCTGGGAGAACGTGGAACTGCCGTTATTGCTGCTGCGGATGTCGGCGGCCGAACGCCGCAAGCGAGTCGCGGTGGCCCTGGAAGCGGTCAGCCTGAACGATCGAGCGCAGCATTATCCGCGGCAGATGTCCGGCGGGCAGGAGCAGCGGGTCGGCATTGCTCGGGCGATCGTGGCGAATCCATCGATCGTGGTGGCCGACGAGCCGACGGGAAATCTCGACGACGAGACAACCGAGCAGATTCTCGATCTGCTGCGGCGAGTCAATCGAGAGCTGGGAATGACCCTGCTAATGGTCACCCACGACTCCGAAGCGGCCGCCATTGCCCAGCGAATGATACGCCTGGAACGCGGCAAACTGCACGAGTTGACCGCTACGGCCGACGCATTGAGAACGAGCGCCTGATATGTTGAAGTTTATTCCCTACATACTGAAAGGCATGTGGCGGCTTCGCACCCGCACGCTGCTGACTGTCAGCGGCGCGGCCGTGGCATTGCTGGTCTTCAGCTTCGTCAATTCGGTGCAGCAAGGCCTGGCGCGGCTGACGACCAACGACCACTCGCAACGGACGTTGATCGTGTTTCAAGAGAATCGCTTCTGCCCCCAAAGCAGCCTGTTGCCCCAGGACTATGCCGGCCAGATCGCCAAGTTGCCGCAAGTGACCGAAGTCGTGCCGATCAAGGTCTACACGAACAACTGCCGGGCGAGTCTCGATTCGATTGTGTTCCAAGGCATGCCGGCCGACCAACTTGCCAAAACCCGCGAGTTGGAAATGCTCGCCGGCAGCATGGCGGACTTCGTTAACCGGCAGGATGCGGCGATCGTGGGCGAGATCGTGGCCGCCCGCCGAGGCATTAAGATCGGCGAGAAGTTCTCCATTGGCGGCGTTACCGTACTGCCGGTTGGCATCGCGCGGGCGTCCCAAGCCGCCGAGAACAACTTGATCTTCACGCATCTCGATTTTTTGCAACGCTCCCGCGGCGACTCGCAGGTGGGTGTCGTCACGCAGTTTGAAGTGCAATTGAGCGGCGCCGCCGACGTCGAGGCAACGGCGGCGGCGATCGACGATCGCTTTCGTAACGGTCCGGTCGCCACCGCCACGCGAAGCAAGGGAATGTTCCAGGCCGAAACCATCTCGGATCTGGCGGAACTGATTGGGATCATCCACTGGCTGGGCTACGCCTGCGTCGGCCTGGTACTGGCGCTGGTCGCCACCACGACGGTCATGAGCGTCCAGGATCGCATTCAAGAGCACTCGGTTCTGCAAACGATCGGCTTCCGGCCTTCGCGCATATTGCAGTTAGTGATCGGCGAGAGCATGATCCTCAGCACCACCGGCGGCCTGATCGGCGTGGCCGGCGGGGTGTTGCTGCTTTATTTCGGCGGCTTCTGCATCGCGGCCGAAGGGGTCTCAATCGCCTTCCAACCTTCTCTTTCGCTGGCGGGGTTGGGAATTATGGTCTCGGCCGCAATCGGCCTGCTCGCCGGTATCGCCCCCGGCTGGCAAGCCGCCCAAACCAACATCGTCACCGGCCTGCGCCAACCGTAGCATGGCCCCCCGGGACGTGCGATTTACATACCTTACGCACCTATTAGCGAGTCTCGCCTCCCCGCGAGCCATATCGCGATGCAATATAGAGCGGCAGGCCAACCGCCACCGGCGCGGCGCCGACCACCGCCAACCAACCGGCGTAGGCCACGCTGGAGTAGAGCATGTAGCCGCAGGTCAGGCAGAACACGATGACTGGCATTGGATAGAACGGCACGCGAAACGGTCGCGGCCGATCGGGTTCGCGCAAGCGGAGCACGACCACCGACAGGCCGGCGAGCAGAAAGAATCCCCAAAACACCGGCGCCGTCGCGGCGACCAGCGTCTCGAAGCCGCCGAAGTATTGATCCCATGGAATCGCGGAACGGCCAAACGTGCCCATCACTCGATCAATCGCATGCCGGCCCGCCTCCGTGCCGACGATTCCAATCAGCGCCAGCGCGACGAGGCCTTGCGCTACGATCGATTGAATCGGGCTTCCCGTCTTGCCGTCGTATTGTCCGAACAAGCGGAACAGGCGAAAGTCGCTGCCGATGGTGGCATAGATGCGCGATCCGGTGAGGATCATGCCGTTGATGGCGCCCAATGCGGAAAGCATGACCAACACGCTGACCAACCGCACGCCCCAGTTGCCGGCCACGACCTGCATCACATCCGCCGCGGGAGCACGGCTTTGCCGGGCGGCTTCAAAGCCGAGCGTAAGCAGGATGGCGGCGTTGACGGCCAGATAGATGGCGGTGATCGCCGCCAGCCCGTAGAGCAAGGCGCGGGGGATGTTCCGCTGCGGCTGCTTGACCTCCGCGGCAACGAAGGCGGCGTCGTTCCATCCTCCAAAGGCATACAGCACAAACACCAAGGCCAGGCCGAGGCTGGGCGCAACTCGCGCCGCTGCCTGAGAAGGGGGCGCTTCCAGTCCGCTGGTTACGGCGACGAGTCCGGCGAGGGCAATCGCCGCTAGCCCCAAGACTTTGACCAGGGCCAGCAAGTTTTGCGTCCATTTGCCCGCCTTGACTCCCAGCAGGTTCAGCCCGGCGACGGCCGCCACGGCAAGGGCCGCCAGTCCCACGGCGGATTGCTCAGACCAGCCGAAGAGGCGCACGGCATAATCGCCAAAGGCGTACCCCATGGCGGCAATGCTGGCGCTGAGGATCGCGGCTAGTTGCGCCCAGCCAAACAGAAAGCCAAGCCAGCGGCCATAGGCGCGGCCCAGATACTCGTAGTCGCCGCCATTGCGCGGATAGGTGGTGGCAAGCTCGGCGTAGACCAACGCGCCGCACAGCGACAAGCCTCCGCCGACGGCCCAGAGACCAAGCGCCTGCCACGGCCCCTGGCTGTTCTGAAAGACCAGCGTCGGCGATTTGAAAATCGCCGTTCCCACGACAATGCCGACAATCACTCCCACGACGTCCCAAAAGCCAAACGACTTATGGATGCCAGCCGCTGCGGCGGATTGTTCTGAAGAGTCGCCCATAAATGATTGTCACACGCAGTTTGCAGCCAAGCTGTCTGGCCAACCAGCCAAAGCTCAAGGGAAATATGGCTATTTTACTAGGAATGTTTATACTGGATGGAGTCGTTAGCTGGCGAGAAGCTTCACTCATCCTGCCCTTTAGCTTGGCAGGCCCATCCACGGAGAGCAACCATGCTCAAATTCGAGGGGCGCGGCAAGACCGTTACCTGCGGCGGCGTGACGCGGCGCGATTTTCTCCAGGTAGGCACGCTGGGTGCAATCGGGCTTTCGCTGCCCCACTACCTTGCCGCCCAGGCGGCCGGTGCGATCGAACCAGACAAGCAAGATCGCTCCTGCATTATGATCTTCAACCTCGGGGCGCCGAGCCAGTTGGATACCTTCGACATGAAGCCCGAGGCGCCGGCCGAGGTTCGCGGGCCGTTCAAGCCGATCGCGACCAAGGTACCCGGCTTGCAGATATCCGAGATTCTGCCGAAACATGCCGCGCTGGCCGACAAGTTTTCGCTGGTTCGCTCCGTCCAACATGGGGGCGCTGCGGTGCATGACGCCGGCTGGCAGATCATGCAAACCGGCCGCTTGTTTTCCGGCGGCGTGAACACGCCTCACGTCGGCTCGGCGGTCGGCTACTTGCGGGGCCGCAAGACCGATCTGCCGCCGTTTGTCGTATTGCCGGAACTGATGGGCCGTGGTGGCGGCAACTTGCCGAATGGTCAGGCGGGAGGCTTTCTCGGCAAGGGGCACGATCCGTTTTCTCTGAATGCCAACCCGGCGCAGGCCAATTTTCAAGTCCCCGATTTATTGCCGCCACAGGCGATCGATACGGTGCGGCTCGATCGTCGCCGCAAGATTCGCGATTTGGTCGATCAAACCGCCGACCGGTTCGAAGCGAGCGAGAACGCGGCGCTACTGGATAGTAACTTCGAGGCCGCCTTTCGCTTGATGACCAGCCCCCAGGCTCGCAACGCGTTCAACCTGTCCAAGGAGCCGCAGCAGGTGCGCGAGCGCTACGGCATGAACCGCTTCGGCCAATGCTGCCTGCTGGCGCGGCGGCTAATCGAAAACGGGGTGCGGTTCGTGACGATCAACACCTTCCTGACGGTGTTCGATGAGATTACTTGGGACATTCACGGCTCTAAGCCGTTCACTTCGATCGAGGGCATGAAGAACATCGTTGCCCCGATGTACGACCAAGGGTACAGCGCCTTGATCGAAGACCTCGATCAGCGCGGTCTGCTCGACTCGACCTTGGTCTGCAACCTGGCCGAATTTGGTCGTACTCCGCGCGTTAATCCCGCCGGGGGACGCGATCACTGGCCGCAATGCTTTACCGTCTATTTCGCCGGCGGCGGAATTCAAGGCGGCCGAGTCGTCGGCGCCAGCGATCCCGTGGGCGCCGTGCCCGCCGAGCGGCCCGTTGGCCCGCCGGAAGTGGTCGCCACGATCTATCGCAGCCTGGGGTTCGATCTGGAAACCAAGCTGCCCGGTCCGGCGGGGCGGCCGTTTCCACTGGTCGATTACGGCCATCACGACATTCACGAACTGTTCTAGTGGCTGGGGCTTTCAGCCCCAGACTTATGTACCCCTCAAGCACCTCACCCAACCTCAGTCCGTATCCATGCGAAGTCTCCTGTTACTTTGTTTGTTCGCGTTTATTGTCCCGTCGGCGGCGGCGTCCGAAGGCGTGCAACTGTTCCCCAGTGAGTTCGTTCTCGATTCCAGCGAAAGCCGGCAGCGGTTGCTGCTGCAGGAGTTTGACGGCGCCGAGATCGGTGGACAGTTGCGCGACGAAATTCAGTGGGCATCCAGCAATCCCGACGTAGCCGCGGTAATCAACGGCATGGTGCGCCCCGTCGGCAACGGGAAAGCCACCATCACGGCCACGACGGCAGGTCGCACCGCCACGGCGAAGGTTACGGTCGGGAAACTCGATGAACCGTTAGAGTTCACCTTTTCCGAACACCTGGTGCCGCTGCTCGCCAAGCAAGGCTGCAACACGGGCGCCTGCCACGGTGCGGTCGCCGGCAAAGGGGGGTTTCGCCTGTCGCTGCGCGGATACGACCCCCAGTCCGACTATTTTAACATCGTCAAGCAGGATCGCGGCCGGCGCATCGAGTTGGCCGACCCCGGCCGCAGTTTGCTGCTGGCAAAGCCGTCGGGCGGAATCGCCCACAAAGGCGGATTGCGATTCGAGCCTGGTTCGCTCGACTACAAGATTATTGCCCAATGGATTACCGCCGGCGCCAAGCCGCCGAGCGATCACGACCCCCGAGTCGAGGCGCTGGAGATCTTGCCGCCTCGTTCCAGTCAGAAGGTGGGGGACCAGCAACAGTTCGTCGTGATGGCGCGCTACGACAATGGCGACCGGCGAGATGTCACGCGGTGGGTGATATGGTCGTCGTCGAACGAGGCGGTCGGCCGCGTCGATGAGGAAAACGGCGAGGCAACCGTGGTCGGCCCCGGCGAGGGCGCCATTGTGGCCTGGTTCGACAGCCACATCACGCTGGCGCGGCTGACGGTTCCCTTTGTGCAATCCAAGGAATTGAGCGAGCAGCCAATCGACCGCCGCGAACCGAGGAACTTCATCGACGAACATGTTGATCGGCACCTCGCCAGGCTGAACCTGCCCGCTTCGGGAAATTGTAGCGACGGAGAGTTCATTCGTCGCGCCTATGTCGATACGATCGGCTGCCTGCCGACCGCGGAGGAAGTCACTCAATTCCTGGAAGATCCGGCGCCGGACAAGCGCGATCGCCTGATCGACGCCTTGCTCGCACGGCCGGAATACGTCGACTACTGGACCTATAAATGGTCCGACATTCTGATGCTCAACGGACGATTGCTGCGGCCTCAAGCCATACAGGCATACTACAAGTGGATTCACGGCCACGTGGAACAGAACACGCCGTGGGATGAGTTCGTAAGCGAGATTCTGACCGCCACCGGCAGCAGTCATGAGAATGGCGCCACCAACTTCTATGCATTGCACCAAACGCCGGAGGAAATGGTCGAGAACTCCAGCCAGGCATTTTTGGGCCTCTCGATCGGCTGCGCCAAGTGTCATAATCATCCGCTGGAGAAATGGACCAACGACCAATACTATGCCGCGGCCAACATGTTCTCTCGCGTCAAGGCGAAGGGCTGGGGGGGCGAGCCGCGAAACGGCAACGGACTGCGGACCCTTTACACGGCATCCAGCGGCGAGCTGGTGCAGCCGCGGACCGGCAAACCGCAGCAGCCCGCTCCGCTCGACGGCGAACCGATTGCGTTCGACGACCCGGGCGACCGTCGCGGACCGTTTGCCCAGGCGATTACTTCGCCGGAGAACCCTTACTTCGCCCGGGCCATCGCCAATCGCGTGTGGGCCAATTACTATGGCGTCGGACTCATCGAAAGCGTCGACGACTTGCGCACTTCCAACCCGGCCAGCAACGAGGAACTGTTGGGGGCTGCGGCGCAGTTTGTCGTCGACAGCAAGTTCGATCTGAAACCGCTGATGCGCGAGATACTGCGTTCCAACGCCTATCAGAGAACGAGTCGTCCGCTGCCGGGCAACAAGACGGAGGAGCGATTCTACTCGCGATATTATCCGCGCCGGATGATGGCCGAGGTGCTGCACGACGCCATCGTGAAAGTGACCGACGTGCCGACCAAGTTTGACTTTGTCGAGTTCGACGGCGCCGATCGCCAGAAGACGGACTTTTATCCGCTCGGCACACGGGCAATCGAACTGTACGACTCGGCCGTGGAAAACTACTTCCTCCGTTCTTTCGGCCGCAACCCGCGGGGAATCGTCTGCGAATGCGAGCGATCGAGCCAGCCGACGATGGTGCAGGCGTTGCATATTTCCAACGGCAATACGATCAACGAGAAGCTCAAGGCGCCCGACTCGCGCGTGATGAAGTTGCTGGCCGATCGCAAAGAGGGACTTTGCGACGACGCGCTGTTGGACCGCATCTTTCTGACCAGTTTGGCGCGGTATCCCAGCGACCAGGAACGGACGCAACTTGCCGGCCTATTGCCCGCCCCGGGCGCAGAGGAGGAGCGGATCGTGCTGGAAGACATTTTCTGGGGCGTAATGAGCAGCCGGGAATTTCTATTCAACCATTGACGAGCCACGCAATGCTACGCACTTACATGATGTTGATAACGGCGCTCTGCTGTCCGCCGGCGCTGTTCGCCGCGGCGCCGGACGTCGATTATTCCAAGCAGATCGCTCCGCTGCTGACAAAGTATTGCGGCGGTTGCCACAACGACGACGACTCCGAGGGGGATTTCTCGCTGGAAACCTATGCCGCCTTGCAACGAGGCACCGCGGAGGGACCTGTGCTATTGGCTGGCGATGCGGCGAATAGCAAGATCATCCGACTTATCACCGGCCGCACCGCACCGCTCATGCCGCCGGAAGACGAGCCTCGCCCCAGCGACGACGAGGTTGCCTTGCTCAGACAATGGATCGACTCCGGCGCGAAGGGGCCGCAAGGTGAAGAGCCGGACCGGTTGGCGGCTCGCACACCGAAGCTGAAACCAGCCGCGGGGCCGCGACCGATCACGGCAATGGCGGCTTTGCCCGACGGGCGGATGGTGGCCGTGGGGCGATTTGCCCAGGTCGCCCTGTACGATGCCGCCGACGACGCGTTCAGCCAGCAGAAACCGATCCGCATAATCGACGACCTCCCCGGCAAGGTCACCTCGTTGCACTTCGCGGCCGACGGCCGCACGCTGGCCACCTGCGGTTACGATAAATCGATCCGCCTGTGGGACGCCGAGACGGGCGAACTGATACACGAGCTGGCCGGCCACAATGGCGCGGTGTACGACGTTGCCTTTCATCCGAGCGGCGATTTTCTCGTTAGTGCAAGTGCGGACGATACCTGCAAGGTATGGCGGGTGCGCGACGGCATGCGGATGGACACGCTGGCTCAGCCACTGGCGGAAGTGTATGCTTGCCAGTTCACGCCGGACGGCAAGGCCATCGTTTGCGTCGGCGCCGACAAAAACGTTCGTGTCTGGCGGTTTATTTCGCACGACAAGCCCCGCGTCAATCCGATGGTCGTTGCCCGGTTCGCCCACGAAAGCCCTATCGTGCGGATGGCTTTTCTCGCCGACGGCCGGCGGTTGATCACGGCGGCAGAGGATCGCACTGTCAAGTTGTGGGACACCGCAAACTACCTGGAACTGAAACTGTGGGACGACCAGCCGGATGTGGCCGCCTCGCTCGCAGCGGTGGGAGACCGCATCGTGCTGGGCCGCCTCGACGGGTCGATCGATACACTCATAGCTAATGTCGACCCAGTGTCCGACGGGGACGGTGGCGACTTGGCCCCGGTCGCGCCGCGGCTGCCGGCGGCGGGCGAGGCGAAACAGTTCGCCGAAGTGGAGCCGAATAACACGCCGGCTGCGGCAATGCCGGTGGAATTGCCCGCCACGATAACCGGGGTGATTCAAGGCGAGCCGGGTGGTGCGGCGGATCGCGACATGTTCCGCTTCGCGGCCAAGCAGGGCGAGCAGTGGGTGATTGAAGTGAACGCCGCCCGGAGCAAATCGAAGCTCGATTCGCACATTGAGGTGCTGGACTCCGAAGGCAATCCGATCGAGCGGGTGATCTTGCAGGCGGTGCGGGAATCGTACTTCACTTTTCGCGGCAAGGATGCGAGCACCTCCGACGATTTCCGCGTGTTCAACTGGGAGGAAATGCGGCTCGACGAATATCTCTACGCCAACGGCGAAGTCACACGGCTCTACCTGTATCCCCGCGGTCCCGATTCTGGTTTTCAGGTGTACCCCGGCCAAGGCAATCGCTGGGGATTCTTCGACACTACCCCGCTGGCGCACGCCCTGGGCGAGCCATGTTACATTGTCGAACCGAGGGAGCCCGGAGAGGCGATCATTGCCAACGGCCTGCCGGTGTTTCCCATCTACTTTGAAAACGACGACGACGCGCGGCGCGAGCTAGGCAGCGACTCGCGGCTGATATTCACCGCCCCCCGCGACGGCGAATACCTGGTCAACATCCGCGACGTCCGCGGCTATCAGGGTGCAGAGTTCACCTATACGCTCACAATCCGCCCGCGACGGCCCGATTTTCAACTGTCGATCCACGGCGCCAATCCGACAGTCTCCGCCGGCAGCGGCAAGGAATTCACGCTCAAGGTGAACCGGGCCGATCAGTTCGACGGTGCGATTCGCGTCGAGGTCGACGGGGCGCCGCCCGGTTTCTTCATCCCCTCGCCGATCGTGATCGAAAAGGGCCAGATCGAGGCCCGCGGCGTGATCCACGCGGCGGCCGACGCCCCCCAGCCGACCGCCGAGAACGCGAAGCAGACAAAGCTCCTCGCCACGACGACAATCGCTGGCGAAACGGTCGAGCGCGAAGTCGGCTCGTTGGGAGAGATCAAGCTGGCCGCTCCGCCCAAATTGACGAGCGAGATCTTGCCGGTCGAAGGGGGCGCCGTCCCGCTGGACACCTCCCCCGACGGGCCGCTGGAGTTCGAGATCGCTCCGGGCGAGACGATCCAGTTGAAGGTTGTGCTCCACCGAAACGGCCACGGCGGTATCGTCGACTTCGGCAAGGAAGGCGCCGGCCGCAATCTGCCCTACGGAGCGTACGTCGACAATCTCGGCCTAAACGGTCTGCTGCTGCTCGACGGGCAAATGGAGCGGCGGTTCTTCATCACGGCCGACGCCGTGACCGAGCCGCAGTCTCGGTGGTTTCATCTCAACACGGGTGTTGATGGCGGACAGGCGAGTCGGCCGGTGCTGCTGCATGTGCAGGCGAAGGAAAGCGGAAATGATTGATTATGGCGAATGGTTGCGGCGAGCCGTCGATTTTGCCGAGGGTATCAAAGCTCTCCCCGGTGATGTCGAAGTCGAGATTAAGGTGGCGCCGCCGATTTCGGAAGCGGAAGTTAAGCGAGTGGTGGAAGCTTCGCCACTTCCAATTCCCAAACCGCTGGTGCGATTTTGGACGGAAGCGTCAGGCAATGGCTATTGTCGGTACTGGTGGAAGACCCCGGCGAAGTTCCAGGAGCAAAGAGAGTTTGCGTTTCCGTATTGGTCGCTGTCTCACATTTGGGGTGGACCGGAAGTCATCTCACACACAAGTATTCTAGAGTCTTCTCAATTCGCCAAGGAACAGGCGACGTACTTTGAGGAGTATCCAAGGGACGCCCGCTTCTGGGGCAACTCGCTTCCTTTTATTGAAGTCGGCAACGGAGACAGCGTAGGATTCTACGTTGGGGAAGATGCTGAGAATCCGCCCATGGTGTACCTCTGTCATGAGGGCGGCGGAGGAAGTAGTTTGATTGCCGAGAATTTCGACGAGTTTCTTCAACAGTGGGAGACACTCGGCTACATCGGCATCCATTTTCTATGCATGTTTTGCGATGAGGAGTCCGGGATGGTAAATTCGGACGCCTTCCCGGAAGAAACTCGTGTAGTTCAAAGCCTCTTGTCCGGTAACGCTCGAACTGGCTTGGTCAAGAAATCTCGCTCAATCTCTGAGCGAGATTGGCTAGCCGGTGTCCAACCTGAACGCATGCTTCGTTGGCTTGAAGACATGAACGCCCCGGACGAGCGCAAGCTGCGATTGTTTTGTTGCGCGTGTCTGCGGCGAGTTTGGAAGCACCTTGGAGAATGGAGCAAAAACGCAGTCGAAGTTTCCGAACGTTACGCCGACGGACTCGCCTCGGACATTGAACTATCCACCGCGCGTGAGGGCCTCTCGGGACAATTCGGGCAGGACGGCAGGCCAAATATTGTACGAATGGTCGAGTTTTCAAAGTCTCAAGGACTCATGCGCCACGCAGTATATAATGCCGTGGATGCAGATAGTTTCGTTTGCGGGGACATCAATCGGCATTTGGATGACCCGGACCGAAGTACGGAGGAACACGCTCAAGCCGATCTAATCCGCCACATCTTCGGCAATCCGTTCTCGGAACCGGAACAGGACACTGATTTTCCATCGCCTATCATTCGACTCGCCGAGCGTTTGTACGAAGGTGAAGATGTTGCAGCCGATCTGTGTGACGCCTTGGCCGGCGCTGGTCATACTGAACTTGCGGAACACTTTTCTCAGCCTATGCATCCCAAGGGATGTTGGGCGCTCGACTTCATTCTAGGAAAGTCGCAGCGATCGAACTAGCAGCCAGCGCCAAGGGCGGACCGGTGTTGTTACTGCATGTGGGAGCGAAATAGTCGCGATTCGCAGAGCGAATCGCAACTATAGAATCGGGCTGAACAACCTGAACAAGTTTTCCAGGAAACGTTCCACGATCGAACGCTTCGCCCACTCTTCGGGGTCGAGCTGCTCGCAGGCGGCGATGTAGGAGTTTTGGATGGCGTACAATGCCTGGCCGAAGTCGTCGCCGTAGACGAACAGGCAGACCTCGTAATTGAGCCATAGGCTCCGCATGTCGAGATTCGCTGTGCCGAACATCGACACATGCCGGTCGGCCGTGATGCTCTTGGTGTGCAGCAGGCCGTCCTCGTAGAGATGGATCCGCACGCCGGCGTCCATCAATTCGTCGTAATAACTCCGCGCGGCGAACCGCGTCATCAGCGAGTCGACCTTGGCCGGCAGGATCAGATCGACCTGCACGCCCCGGCCAGCGGCCCCGCGAAGGGCGCGGAGCATGGAATCGTCCGGCACGAAGTAGGGCGTGGTCAGCACCAGTTCCTCTTGCGCTGCGCTAATCGTCGACAACATCATCTGCAGGATGGCGTCGTCCGTTTCGCCCGGCCCGGAGGGAATGACCTGCATGTCGCCTTCCCCCTTGGGGGCGACGTAGGTCAACTTGGCGCTGCGGATGATTTCTTCCAGCGATTCGCCCGTTTCCAGCAGCCAATCGCCAATCATGGTCATTGCCAGCGGCATCACGACGGAGCCTTCGGCGCGGAGCATGCAATCGATCCATTGGCCGACGTTGGCGTCGACCTTAAAATACCGTGGATCGACCAGGTTCATGCTGCCGGTCCAGGCGACGCGGCCGTCGACGACCACGATTTTGCGATGCAGCCGCAGATCGTTGCGGCCGACTAGCGTCTGAAAAATGCCCACCGGCAGCGCTGCTTCCACCGCCACGCCGGCGTCGCGCAACTGCTGCGGCTGATCGCCTTTCCACCAGGGGCGGCCTCCCAGGGCGTCGACCAGCAGGCGGCAACTGACGCCGCGCTGGGCGGCTTGCATCAACGCCTCGAGAACGTCGTCGGCCAGTCCGCCCGCGTTCCAGATGTAGAATTCCATCAGCACGCTTTTCTCGGCGGCGCGGATGTCGGCGGCGATGGCTTCGAGGATCTCATGCGCATCGCAGTACAGCGTGCCTCCGCAGCCGGCCACCGTCGGAAAGCCGACCAGCGCCCGCCCCAACCGATCCATTCCGCGGGCCACCGGCTGATGCCGGTCCCAATCGACGACGGCGGTCGCCCGCTGCTCGATCATCTCGACCAACTTGGAATAGTCGACGCGCAGCTCGGCCAACCGCTTGGCGCGGCGCAATCCGACGCGTCGTTCGCCCACGAGCAGGTAGACGATCGCGCCGATAAACGGCACCGCGGAGACCAGCAGCACCCAAGCCAGCGCGACGCCGGTGGCGGGCCGCCGCATGATGACGCGAATCGAGAGGGTCAAGGCGATGACGATATGCAGAATCGTCAGCAGCGTCGAGAATTGAAAGATCATCCACATTGCGGAGATTGCCCCAGCACTGTCGCAGTTCGCTCCGCGAGAAGATCGCTCGTCTTCGGAACAATTGATCGGAAAACGCGATTCTACAGAGTGGATGGGCGTTCGGCCACACGGGCCGTAGCTAGACGCCTCAGGGGTGCTTTTTCTTGGGATGCCAGTTGTCGAGGCTCATCACGCCGGAGCCGTTGGCCATGATGATCAGCATCGCACCCATCAGGGCCATGTTCTTCATGAAATGAGTCAGTTCCATTTGTGCGACCTGCCGGCGGACCATCCGGTCGGTGCTGAGGATGTAGTGGGTGTCCGGCGCATAGCTCCAGAAATCATGAAAGTAAAAGCTTGCTGCGATCAAGAAAATAAGCAACAGCGCAGCTCCATAGCGGGCCTTGTAGCCGACAATGATCGAGAGGCTGCCCAGGATCAGAAACACAATGGCGCCGACCAGGGCAACCTTGGGGAGCGGAACCCCTTGCTCCGCCATCCGTTCGGCCGTGGCTGTAAAATTGGGGATTTTGTTGCCCAGCGCGCTCAACAGAAAAATAAGTACAAGCAACACCCTGCCGACAAGGGTCGAACTGCCTTGAGCTACTTCCCACATTGTGACGTCCCCTTTTGCGCGATGGTTCTTGATTCGGTCGAAAGACCCCACCTCTATTCGATCCCGTCATTGTACCGCACTTCGCGTCCCGTTGACTAGCAGCAATTCAAAACCAGTGATCTAAAACCAGCGTTTCCGGCGATACTTGCGAAATCCCCACAGCGCGAGCAACAGAATGACGGCGCCGACGACAGCGGCCACCAGATCCTCCGCCGATACTTGAATCGAACCCAGTCCAAGGTCGATACGAAACAGGCGGAACAACAGCCCGCCAATGATCGCCCCCGCCAGACCGATGGCCAGATTGATCCATCGGCCGAAGCCCTCCCGGCTTCGCTTGGCGACCATGCCGACCAGCGATCCCGCCAAAGCGCCGACGATAAGCCACACAATGAACTGACTGAGCGTGATCTGCACGGTTGGGCCTCCCAGGTAAGGTCTGTTAGAAGATTGAGGTTGTACTGACGATGAACGGCTGAAAACGCGTTTTGCTACGCGTCATCATAGTCTCTGCAAGCTGCGCCGTCGTGGTCCGGCGAACAACTATTTCAGCGGGCGCTGACCGTTTTGCACACGCGCCGCGTTGACCGCCGCGAACGCTCGCGGTTCGATCTTGAACAGTTTTACCAACTGCGAGGCCGAGCAACCGAGACTTTCGGCGGCGGCTTTTACATCGCCTGCGGCGGTGGCGACGTGGTCGAGCGCCTCAGCCAGCACCGCCGGAAAATCTGCATGGCTCGGATTAACGGCGATGCGTCCTTGCCTGGTGCGCGACTTCCAGAGAGCGGTCGGCTGCGAATCGACCACACCGTCGCTCCGTATCGTTAATGCGAGATTGACCCGTAGTCGCTGCATCGCCTGTTGGCGGTTCTCGTCTTGGCTGCGGCGTTCGTTGGCTTCGGCCGAGACGCCGCTCGGGATGTGCGTGACGATGACCGCGGTCTCGACCTTGTTGCGATGCTGCCCGCCCGGTCCGGAACGCCGCAGCGTTCGAAAGCGGCACGCCTTGGCGAGTTCCGGCAACGGGAGTGAGGCGGGATGGTTCATGCGCGGGACTCGAAAGAAGCGGTGCGTGGCGGCGGGCGGCGATGCTGTATGATAGGATAAACATATCGGACCCGAAGTGACACCTGAACTGAACTTTCACGAGCCGCGAATCATGATACTATCGTCGACTCAATTCTTCTCGTGCCGGAACCTATGCATCGCGATGCTGCTCGCACTCGCGGGGCCAATGCTGCTGGACCGCGCGCCGCTGTTCGCGGCGGAACCTCGGCAAGCGGTCGGCGAACAATTCATGGTCGTGACGGACAGTCCGCCGGCCAGCCAGGTCGGCGCCGATGTCCTCGCCGCCGGCGGCAATGCGGTCGATTCGGCCGTCGCGGTCGCATTCGCCTTGGCAGTGACCTGGCCGGAGGCGGGCAACATCGGCGGCGGGGGATTCATGCTGGTGAA
>JBGTJT010000643.1:0-3767 GCA_041744995.1 Pirellulales bacterium
GGGCGCATGGCCGAGACCGAGGCGACCTTCGGCGGCGGACCCAGCGGAAGAATCTGGTTCGGCGGCCCCACGCCAACCAGCGACGCCGCCCAAGCCTTGCGGCTGCTGTTGGAAACGCTACAGGCCGCCCGCGAGCCAATCTCCTCCCTGCTAGACCGACTGCAACGACAGACGTATGATCAGTTGAGCGAGTAGCGGTCAGCGTTCAGCGTTCAGCTTTCAGCAATAACAAATAAGCAATCCAAAATGCCCAACTCCTGGCTTGCAAAGCGGTCCCTGGCTTTCGATAGTTCCGGCATTCGCAAGGTGTTTGACCTGGCGGCCAAGTTGAAGGATCCAATCAACTTGTCGATCGGCCAGCCCGACTTCCCGGTTGACGATCGCGTCAAGGAGGCGGCGATCGAGGCGATCCGCGGCGACAAAAACGGTTACGCCTTGACGCAAGGGATGCCGGTGTTGCGCGAGAAGCTGCTGGCGGAAGTCCGTGCGGAGTATGACCACGACGGGCGCGACCTGCTGGTCACTAGCGGCACCAGCGGCGGGCTACTGCTGGCGATCTTGGCGCTGGTCGATCCGGGCGACGAGGTGATTATCTTCGATCCGTACTTCGTAATGTACGAGCCGCTGGTGCAGATGGTCGGCGGCGTGCCGAAGGTCGTCGGCACCTATCCCGACTTTCACATCAAGCTGGCCGACGTCGAGGCGGCAATCAGCGACCGCACCAAGCTGATCCTGTTCAACAGTCCGGCCAACCCGACCGGCGTGGTGGCCGCCGAAGACGAAGTCCGCGGGCTGGCCGAGCTGGCTGCCCGGCACAACATCGCCTTGTTAAGCGACGAGATCTACCGGCACTTTTGCTACGACGCCCCGTTCGTCTCGCCCGCGCGGTTCAACGACCAGACACTGGTAATCGACGGCTTCTCCAAGAGCCACGCGGTGACCGGATGGCGGCTGGGCTACGCGCACGGGCCGAAGACGCTGATCGACACGATGGCCAAGTTGCAGCAATACACGTTCGTCTGCGCGCCGCAGCCGTTCCAGTGGGCCGCCGCCGTGGCGATGGACGTCGACATGAGCGGCCACGCGGCAGACTACCAGCGGAAGCGCGACCTGCTGGTGAGCGGCCTGGCCGACCACTACGAACTGGCCGCCCCGCACGGCGCTTTTTATGCCTTCCCCCGCGCCCCCTGGGGAACCGGCACCGAGTTCGTCACGGCGGCCATCGAGCGGGGCCTGCTGATCATCCCCGGCAACGTGTTCAGCAAACAAGACACGCATTTTCGCATCTCGTATGCAGCGGCGGATGAAACGATCGAACGCGGCGTGGCGGTGCTGCGGGAACTGGCCGCCAAGTAGCATGGGCCCCTGGCCCGTGCGAGTCCTTTCTGTTCGTCTCTTTGTCGACAGAAAAATGGGGAACAGAAAAATATTCGGTCGGCGCTAGCTTGCTGTCGAATCGCGGGTGCGCGTTCAGAATCTGGTCCAAAGACAGGAATCACCGAAGGGTAAAAAGAAAGTCTGCCAGCGGTACCAACATAGCAACGGCAACCAATACCCCACGCTTGCCCAACGTTGCCGCGCGCTGCCAGCTTCGGCTGTACTTGCAGTCAGTTCATTTCGCCAATCGTGACGACCAGTGGTATGAATAGGGCATATGCAAGCACCAATCCGACGCATATCAGGACCAGCGCCCCGGCCAGATTCAACTTTCGCTTCCACTCCGCCGGGAACGGCAAGAACTCTTTGACGGCGAACAGCAGCGTCACCACAAGGACAATCGCCGGCAGGGACCAGTGGATTGCAAACCGAGTGAGCAGGGGCAGTTCGACCTCGAAGTCTTCATAGATGTCGATGAACCCGGGCCGAAGGACCAGCAGGCTAATAAACAACAGTATGCCCCACAACATCGTCACGAAGTACCAGCCCGAAAACCCGTTTCGTCGCAATCCCTCCGCCTGCGGCGAGGTGCTCGACTCGTACGGGTTGATTTGGCTTTCGACCATGGCGACCTACGTAGTGCTCAGAGACCGCAGTTCGCGCGGTAGCGGGAAGTGGACGTCTTCGTCGCGGATGCTGCGGCTTTCCACCTCGGCGGCGAATTGCACGCGCAGGTAATCGACCACTTCCTGCACTACGGTCTCCGGCGCGCTGGCCCCGGCGGTGAGCAGCACCGTTTCGATTCCCTCGAACCAGGCCGCGTCGATATCGCCCGTGCCGTCGATTAGGTAGGCCGGCTTGCCCGCTTGCTTGCCGATCTCGGCCAGCCGCCGGCTGTTGCTGCTGTTCTGACTGCCGACCACCAGAATCATGTCGGCGGCGGCGCCCAGTTTGGCGACCGCCTCTTGCCGGTTTTGCGTGGCGTAGCAGATGTCTTCCTTGGGCGGACCTTGGATATGCGGAAAACGCTCCTTGAGCCGCCCGATCACCCGGTTCGCATCGTCCACCGAGAGCGTGGTCTGTGTGAGATAGGCCAGCTTGGCGGTGTCGGCCACTTGCAGCTTGTCGACGTCCTCGGGCGTTTCGACCAGCACAATCGCCTCCGGCGCCTCGCCCATCGTGCCGATCACTTCGTCGTGTCCCTCGTGGCCGATCAGCACGATGGTGTAATGCTGCTTGGCGAAGCGGATCGCCTCGAGATGCACTTTGGTGACCAACGGACACGTTGCATCAATCGCCGTCAAGTTGCGCCGCTTGGCGTGGGCGCGAACTTCCGGCGAGACGCCGTGCGCGGAGAACAGCAGCGTGGCTCCTTCCGGCACTTCGTCCAAGTCGTCGACGAAGGTCGCGCCCAATTCGCGAAACCGATCGACCACGAACCGGTTATGTACGATCTCGTGATAGACGTAGATCGGCGTCCCGAAGGCTTTGATTGCCAAATCGAGACTGTCAATCGCCATGTTGACGCCCGCGCAAAAGCCGCGGGGGCCGGCCAGTATGATCTTCATATAATCCGTCTGGTGGACAGAGAAAAATGGACTTTCGCTACGCAAATAGGTAACCGCAAACGACTACCCGTGGATTAACACCTCTGTTAATCCATCATAGTGGGAGGTGTGCTGGTTGTGTAGGTCAACGGCGGCGTGCCCCACCGTCCAATGGTGCGGCCGAAGCTGGCAGGTTCGGCAACGCCTGCGAAGCTGGCAGCTTCGGCAACGTTGGCGAAGCTGCCAGCTTCGCACGTGGCTCGGGCATGTTACGGTTCTACCTCGTGCTTGGCTGGCGGTAGTTGTTCGACCATGTCGGCGAGGAACTTGCCGAGCGCTTCGGCGGCCAGCAGGGAGTCTTCCTTGAGCTGCCACATATCCTTGACGCTGGAGACGCGATTCAGCAGTGCCCCGGTGGCGGCGCCCAGTTTACCGGCGGTGCTTGTCTGCTCGAGGATGGCTCGGATGTCGCGCGGCAGATCGTCGGCGACCGTATCGCTGATCACATGCACCGCCAGCAGCGGCGTCTTCTCGGTCTGGCAGGCGTGGGCCACATCGATCGCCGTCCGCTCGACGGCGTCGGCCGCGAACTCGGCCGCCAGCGTCTGCTTCTGGGCAATGCGATTGTACGGCTGATCGGTCGACAGCAACGCGCCGACGCGAATCGCCGGCTTGCCGTCCGACTCTTCCATTTCCACGTCGATGGCCACCGAACGCCCGTCGGCGGCCACGATCCGCCGGGCGACGAACATCTGGCCGCGCCGCAGGCGGTCGTTCAGACCGCTGGCAAAGCCGCCGGCGATGACCCACCGTGGCTGATGGGCGCCGATGATCGCGCGCGCG